>JBGQCE010000127.1:0-8031 GCA_041495185.1 Bradyrhizobium sp. | reverse complement strand
TGCAAATTGGATGCAATTTTGGTCATTGGGCCTTCCGGAAGTCAGGAGACGCGCGCACGCGTCAGCTTCAATGACGCGCCTGCAGCGGCGCGTCAATAACAGCGCTGCCCTGCGCAAGCTTGGCGGCGAGTTCGGCCACGCGCTCGACCGCGACAGTGTCGGGGGAAGCCAGCCAGCTCGCCGAGAATGTCAGCAGCGGCATTTGCAGATCGGTCGACAGCAATTGCAGCCGTCCGTCGGCCATTTCGTTTTCGACAATCGCGGTCGGAATTACCGCAATGCCGAGGCCTTCGATCGCCATGTGGATGACCGTGGCGAGGGAGGCGCTGGCGTGCAGCCGCATCGGCGGCAGGTCCGGGCGGTTGAACAGCGAGCGCACGATTTCATAGGGCTGGGTCTTGCGCGGAAACGTGATAATCGGAAATTTCGCCAAATCGTGCACCGTCAGTCTTCGCTTGCCCAGTCCAAGTGAAGGACTGGCAAGAAAGCCTACCGGATAGTCGCACAGCACCCGGTTGCTGACGGTCGGCGCCGTCAACGGCCCGAGCAGGAACGCGAGTTCGATCTCCTGCGCCAAGAGCCGCGCCCTTAAATTCGAGGTGATGTCGACCTCGATTTCGAGCGACAGATTGGGATAAGCGTGATTGACGCTCATGATCAATTGCGACAGCCAGGTGTGGACGATGGTCTCGGCGACGCCAAGCCGCAGCACGCCGCGCATCGCCGAGCGGTCGCCGACCGCTGCCAGCATTTCCGAGCGCAGCCCGATCAGCTTCTCGGCGTAAACCATCATCTGCCGTCCGCTCGGCGTCGGCAGCACCATGCGCCGGTCTCGCTGCAACAGCCTGACACCCACCTCGTGCTCGAGTTGAGCGATCCGCTGCGAGATCGCAGGCTGGGTGGTGTTGAGCTTTTGGGCCGCGCCGCGGAAGCTGCCGAGCGTCACCACCCACATGAAGGTCTCAATCGCCTTGAAATCAGCCATGCCCCCAAAGCTCCGAATTCGATAAATGGGATTTATCGACCTCTATCAAAAGCAACGATTAGACATTATGGTAGCCATATGCGCCATATGCTGTCGAGCTAAATAGAGCGGGGTCGATGATGACGAGCTTGGCGAGAACGGAACGGCCGTTGGATCGCGGGACGGTTGATCTTTCGCCAAGTACCGACCTGCTGCCAAGTGTCGCTGCCCGCCATGCTTGCCGGGCCGGCATGGCCGCCACCACCGCCGGCGTCGCCAACGGTTTTGTGCAGGGCAATCTCGCGATCCTGCCGGAAAAGCTTGCGGCTGCGTTTCACCGGTTCTGCCAGCTCAATCCCAAACCATGTCCCGTCATCGGCATGTCCGACGTCGGCGACCCCCGCATTCCCGCGCTCGGGATCGACCTCGATATACGCACCGACCTGCCGCGCTACCGTGTCTGGCGCGACGGCGAGGTGGCCGAAGAGCCGACCGATATCATGGCGCATTGGCGCGACGATCTGGTCGCTTTCGTGCTCGGGTGCTCGTTTTCATTTGAAGAAGCGCTGATGGCGGACGACCTGCCGATCCGCCACATCGAGCGCAAGGTGCGCGTGCCGATGTACCGCACCAATATCGCATGCAGCCCGTCGGGGCCGTTCGCCGGCCCCATGGTGGTTTCGATGCGGCCGTTCAAGCCGGCGGATGCCATCCGCGCGGTGCAGATCACCTCGCGGTTTCCTGCCGTGCATGGCGCGCCGGTTCATCTCGGCCATCCGCATTCGATCGGGATCAAGGATATCGCCAAACCCGACTATGGCGATGCGGTGCCGGTGGAAGCCGACGAGATTCCGGTATTCTGGGCGTGCGGCGTGACACCGCAGGCGGTGATCGCGGCGGCGAAACTGCCATTTGCGATTACGCATGCACCAGGTTTGATGCTGGTGACGGACCTCCGCAACAAGCAGCTTGCAGTGCTTTAATGGGCAGCTTCTGCCGTTCTTTGAGGCTTTACCGTCACCTTCAATCGTTTCAACGATGAGCAGCCGATCAACAGAGGAACCCGTCATGACCATCACGCGTCGCAATGTCTTGCTTGGAGCCACCGCCACCGCTGCGCTGCTGCCGATCGCAGCGCGCGCGCAAACATCCGAAGTGGTGATCGGCATTATCTATCCGCTGTCCGGCGCCAGCGCCCAGATCGGCGTCGATGCGCAAAAGTCATTCGAGACCGCGGCCGATATCATCAACAAGAACTACGATTTCGATCTGCCGCTGGCGCGCGGCGAGGGATTGTCCGGTCTCGGCGGCGCCAAGGTCCGCCTCGTGTTCGCCGATCATCAGGCCGATCCGCAGAAGGGCCGCGCCGAAGCCGAGCGCCTGATCACGCAGGAAAAAGTCTGCGCCATCGTCGGCACCTATCAGAGCGCGGTAGCTGTCACCGTCAGCCAGATCTGCGAGCGCTATCAAATCCCGTTCATCTCGGCCGATAACTCCTCGCCGAGCCTGCATCGTCGCGGCCTGAAATTCTATTTCCGCGCAGCACCGCATGACGAAATGTTCTCGACAGCGATGTTCGATTTCTTCGACGCGCTGAAGAAGAAAGGTCAAAAGATCGAGACGCTGTCGTTGTTCCACGAAGACACGATCTTCGGTACCGATTCGTCCAGTGCGCAGCTGAAGCTCGCCGCCGACCGTGGCTACAAGGTCGTCGCCGACATCAAGTATCGCGCGAACTCGCCGTCGTTGACCGCCGAGGTACAGCAACTCAAAGCCGCCAATGCCGACGTGCTGATGCCATCGAGCTATACGACCGACGGCATTTTGCTCGTCAAGACCATGGGTGAGCTCGGCTACAGGCCGAAGAACATTGTCGCCCAGGACGCCGGCTTCTCCGAAAAGGCATTGTACGACGCGGTGGGCGACAAACTCGAAGGCGTGATTTCACGCGGCAGCTTCTCGCTCGATCTCGCGGCCAAGCGGCCGATGGTTGGTCTCATCAACGAAATGTACCGCGCGAAGTCCGGCAAGGACTTCAACGACTATTCGTCGCGGCAGTTCATGGGCCTGATCGTGATGGCCGACGCCATCAATCGCGCCAAGTCGACCGACGGCGACAAGATCAGGCAAGCGCTGGTTGCCACCGACTTGCCGGGCGAGAAGACCATCATGCCGTGGAAGCGCGTGAAGTTCGACGAAATGGGCCAGAACAACGATGCCGATCCGGTGCTGCTGCAATATATTGGCGGCAAGTTCGTCACCATCTTCCCGGCGCAAGCAGCCGTTGCCGAAGCAACCTGGCCGATGAAGTAAGAGGCGAGCGCCGGGGGCGGGGGCTAAGGTTGTGACAGCGGAAATCATTATCCAGAGTCCGGCGCGTTTCGTCATTGCGAGGAGCGTAACGACGAAGCAATCCATTCTTTCTTTTCGTGGCGCGATGGATTGCTTCGCTTCGCTCGCAATGACGAGCCTTCACGGTAATGCTTTGGGCCTGGAGCAACGCCTTTGACAGCCGAGACCATCATCCAGAGTCTTGCCAGCGGCCTGTTAATGGGGCTGCTCTACGGCCTGATCGCCGTGGGGCTGGCGCTGATCTTCGGCCTGATGGACGTGGTGAACTTCGCCCACGGCGAATTCCTTATGATAGCCATGTACGTGACGTTCTTTCTGTTCGTGTTCTTTGCCGTCGATCCGTTGCTGGCAGCGCCCCTGGTCGCGGCGGCGCTATTCGTGTTCGGTGCGGCGGTCTATCTGCTGGTCGTGCGCTTTGCGGTCAGGGCCAAAGCCAATGCCGGCATGGTGCAGATCTTTTCGACCTTCGGGCTCGCCATCGTCATGCGCGGCCTCGCGCAGTTCTTCTTCACGCCGGACTATCGCAGCGTCACCCATTCATGGCTTGGCGGCAAGACCGTATCGATTGCCGGCATCTTCCTGCCGGTGCCGCAGCTGGTCGGCGCGCTGGTGTCGATCGCGGCGTTCGGCGCGCTCTACTTCTTCATCAACCGGACCGATTTCGGCCGCGCGCTTGAAGCGACCCGCGAGGACGCCGGCGCGGTGGCGCTGGTCGGCATCGACAAGAACAAGGTGTTTGCGCTGGGCTGGGGCCTCGGTGCGGCGCTGGTGGGGCTTTCCGGCGCGATCATGGCTATCTTCTTCTACATCTATCCGGATGTCGGCGCGTCGTTCGCGCTGATCGCCTATGTCACGGTAGCGCTGGGCGGCTTCGGCAGCGTGTTCGGCGCCTTTGCCGGCGGCATCATTGTCGGCCTTGTCGAAGCGTCCACCGCATTGATCCTGCCGCCCTCGCTGAAGTCGGTCGGCATCTATGCGGTCTATCTGCTGGTGGTATTCGTCCGCCCGCGCGGTCTGTTCGGGTCGATCTGATGGACACGACCTTTGCCCAGCGCCGCCGCCGCGATTTGATCATAGCGGCGTGTCTTGCGGTCATCGCCGCGCTGGTGCCGCTGTTCGTGAAAGATGTCTACGTCCAGAACATCATGGTTCTGACGCTGATGTACGCGGCGTTGTCGCAGAGCTGGAATATCCTCGGCGGCTATTGTGGGCAAATCTCGCTCGGGCACGCGCTGTATTTCGGGCTCGGCGCTTACACGACCGCAATTCTCTTCACCAAATTCGGTGTGCTGCCGTGGTTCGGTATGCTCGGCGGTGGCCTGATATCCGCAGCGATTGCGATGGCGCTCGGCTATCCCTGTTTTCGGCTCCGCGGACACTATTTCGTCATCGCCACCATCGTCATTGCCGAAATCGCGCTGCTCTTGTTCCAGAACTGGAATTGGGCCGGCGCAGCACTCGGTATCGATATTCCCGTGCGTCAAGATAGCTGGCTCAATTTTCAGTTCACGCGCAGCAAGCTGCCTTATTTCTATTTCGCGCTGGCGCTGGCGTGCATCGCCTGGCTCGTGACCTGGTGGCTGGAGGATTCCAAGTGGGGCTACTGGTGGCGCGCGGTAAAGAACAATCCGGACGCCGCCGAAAGCCTCGGCGTGGTCGTGTTCAATTCCAAGATGGGGGCTGCTGCGGTCTCGGCATTCCTGACCGCGGTCGGCGGCGGCTTTTACGCGCAGTTCGTGTCCTACATCGACCCCGAAAGCGTGATGGGATTCCAGTTCTCGCTGCTGATGGCGCTGCCCGCGGTGCTCGGCGGCATCGGCACCCTGTGGGGACCGGTGCTCGGCGCGGTCATCCTGATCCCGCTGACTGAGCTTACGCGCTCCTTTATCGGCGGCTCCGGCCGTGGCGTCGACCTGATTGTCTACGGCACGCTGATCGTGCTGATCTCGCTGGCGCGGCCCGAGGGTCTGGTCGGACTGTTCTCGCGCCGGCGCAAGGGAGCGGCACGATGACACCCTTGCTGGAAACCCGCGGTGTCTGGCAGCGTTTCAGCGGCCTGATCGCCAACAGCGATATCTCGATTTCGGTCGGACGCGGCGAGATCGTCGGGCTGATCGGTCCCAATGGCGCCGGCAAGTCGACCCTGTTCAACCTGATCGCGGGCGTGCTGCCGCCGACGCAGGGTTCGATCTGGTTTGACGGTGAGGACGTCACCGCATTGCCGGCGGCGGAGCGCTGCCAGCGCGGTATCGCGCGCACCTTCCAGGTCGTGAAAAGCTTCGAGACCATGACCGTTATCGATAACGTCATCGTCGGCGCGCTGGTGCGTACCACCGTCATGCGCGAGGCGCGCCGCAAGGCCCATGAGGTGCTGGAATTTGCCGGCCTCGCGGCCCGCGCCGACGTGCTCGCCAGCGAGCTGATCCCGTCGGAAAAGCGCCGGCTCGAGGTCGCGCGGGCGCTTGCGACCGAGCCGAAGCTGCTGCTGCTCGATGAAGTGCTCACCGGCTTGACGCCGATCGAGGCACAGACCGGTGTCGAACTGGTGCGCCGGGTACGATCAACCGGCGTCACCGTCCTGATGGTCGAGCACGTCATGGAGATCGTGATGCCGCTGGTCGACCGCGCCATCGTGCTCGATCTCGGCAAGGTGCTGGTCGAGGGAAAGCCGGCCGACATCGTTCGCGATCCGAAAGTCATCAGCGCCTACCTCGGGGATCGTCATGCTGTCGGTGCATGAAATCACGACTGCCTATCAGGGGCTGGTCGCCATTTCGGCGGTCAGCATCGAGGTCGCCAAGGGCGAAATCGTCTGCGTTGCCGGCGCAAATGGCGCCGGCAAGTCGACGCTCCTGAAATCAATCGCCGGCGCCGAACGCCCGCGCTCCGGCACGGTGACCTTCGACGGCGCGCGCATCGACGGTATGGCGCAGCATATGATCACCGCGCGCGGGATCGCCTATGTGCCGGAAAACCGCCGGCTGTTTCCGCGGCTGTCGGTGCGCGACAATTTGCGGCTCGGCAGCTACCTCTATCGCGGCGAGGCGGATCGCGACCAGCCGCTGGCGCTGGTGTTCAAGCTGTTTCCGCGGTTGTCGGAGCGTTTAGAGCAGCGTGCCGAAACGCTAAGCGGCGGCGAGCAGCAGATGCTGGCGATCGGCCGGGCGCTGATGACGCGACCGCGGCTGTTGATGCTGGACGAGCCGTCGCAGGGCATCATGCCGAAACTGGTCGACGAGATATTCGCCGCGGTGAAGCAAATCCGCGACGCCGGCATGACCGTGCTGATCGTCGAGCAGCGCATGGCGGAGTGCCTTGAAATCGCCGACCGGGCCTACATCCTGCAGACCGGGCGCGTGCTGATGCAGGGCGTAGCCAGCGATATCAAGGGCAATCCCGACGTGCGGAAGGCGTATTTGGGTCTGTAGCTTGAGTTCGTCATTGCGAGGAGCGTAGCGACGAAGCAATCCACCTTTTCTTTCTGTTGTGCCAATGGATTGCTTCGCGGAGCCTGTCATCGGGCGCGCGTTCGCGCGACCCGTTGGCCCGCAATGACGTTCAGAAGACATGCGTAACGACAATTGGGCTCAATGCTCGTGCCCATGCTCCGGCAGCGCCAACCCGAACGTCTTCGACAACTCGGCAATCTGCGCCGGTGTCAGAAAACGCGGGTTCAGCCCGCGCAGCAGCAGATAGAGTTTTGCGGTTTCCTCCAGCTCCTCGATGGCGAATACCGCCGCCTCCAGCGACTCGCCCGATACCACCGGGCCGTGATTGGCCAGCAACACGGACGAATATTTACCGGCGAGACCCTTGATCGCGTCGGCCACCGCGGGATCGCCGGGCCGATAATAGGGCACCAGCGCGGTCAAGCCGCACTTCATGAGATAATACGCGGTCATCGGCGGCAGCGCGGCGCGCGGATCGATCTCCGGCAGCATCGAGAGCGCCACCGAATGTGTCGAATGCAGATGCACCACCGCGCGCGCGGTTCTGCGCGTCTGGTACAGCGCCGTATGCAGCGGCACTTCCTTGGTCGGGGCATCGCCGGAGGCGAGCCGGCCGTCGGCATCGAGCCGCGACAGCCGAACCGGGTCCAGCGAACCCAGCGACGCATTGGTCGGCGTCACCAGCCAGCCCCCGTCGTCAAGTCTCACGCTGATATTGCCCGAGGAGCCCGGCGTCAGCCCGCGCTCGAACAGCGAGCGGCCGAGGCGGCAGATTTCCTCGCGGACCTTGGTTTCGGTCATGGCGGCATCCCTGTTTGTTAGCCTTCTCTCATGCTTTGGCAGCGCGGCCAAGCCGTGATACCCAGAGGGTAAAGCCGTTCGGAAATTTCGGCTGTGAGGAAACCCCTTAAGGAATGCCGCATGCCTGAAACCGTTACCCCAAAACCACGCGTTGCCGTCATTGGGCTCGGCTCGATGGGTTTTGGAATGGCGACCTCACTGCGGCGGGCTGGCTTCCAGGTCACCGGTTGCGATGTCTCGGCAGATGCGGTCGCGCGGTTCGTCGCCGATGGCGGAGGGGGCGCCGGGACGCCGGCGGAGGCCGCCAGGCAGGCCGACATCGTGGTCAGCGTGGTCGTCAACGCCGCCCAGACCGAAGCCATTCTGTTCGGCAAGGATGGCGTCGCCGAAACGCTTCCGAGGGATGCGGTGTTCGTCTCCTCCGCGACCATGGACCCGGATGTCGCGCGGCGGCTGGCGAAGCAG
>JBGQCE010000126.1:0-8061 GCA_041495185.1 Bradyrhizobium sp. | reverse complement strand
CCATAAACAGGAATCCACTCGGCCACCCCACTGACTGTTGTGACGTCCTGAATATTGTCGGTGACCGCAGCCGCTCGCAGCCGGAAATACTGTTCGCCTCCCAGAACGTGGCGATAACCAAATTCGGCGCTGAAACCACCCACCAAAGTGTCGGTATTTTTTGAGGCTAACCGCGGATCGCTGTTGGAGGCCCGGTCTATACTCACATAGCCGAAGAGGCTTCTATAAAAAGGTGTAATCTGTTCTGGCCCCTGGTCGTCGATGACCGCATATACGATGCCAGCAGTGCCGTGCGCCGACCAGATAGTGTTCTTCGCGTGATAATCGCGACTGTAGGAAAGTTCTGCGCCACTCGCGTCGCCCACGTCCTTCGGGCAACTCAAGATACCGATGTCCGCGAAATCGTCCCGCAGCAAGGGGAAGATCGCGTTCGCCCCGCAAAGCGGGGTCGGAGCGATGAGCACAGGAGCCGCTGGTCCCACGGCGACTTGTTGCTTCTCTTCCTTCTTGTTCTTGGATTTGGACTGCTTGTCGTTCGATGGCACCGGCGGACGTACCCCTAGCCGTCGAGCCAGACTCCTGTCTTCGGGGGTCATCGCGTCCCAGTACTTTCCGACCAACCTCGCCAGATTGTTGTCTTCAGGCGCGGCGTTCTGGGAAAACGCTGCAATGGGCGTTAGAAATGTAGCGGCGACGATGATTGTGCAAAGATATTTCATGAATCACGCTCACGCTAGAATTGAATCCGTACCAACTGATCCGCCCTCAATTGCGGAAACAAGATCCGCAACCGTCGTGCATTTCAGAATGACCGCGGCGTTAACGTATATTTTATAGGTGGAATAGATTTTGTCGGCGATATAGACGAGTTCCTTTGGCCCACCCAAATTGTACTTGGTCAACGGATCATCGTCCTTGATATTGGTGGCCGTCGAATCGTGCTCTTTGATAACGGCGTAGGCCATCTGCTTCGCTTTGTCGGCGTGAACCTTCAGGGCCAAGGCCCCGCTATTCACCCAAGCCACGCTCTTGACTGCGAATGAAGACGCATCTGATGCGATCGTTGCGGGGGCTTTGGAACTGCCCGAGCCGGGCAAGTAGTTGGCAATGAACCCTTCAAGGAAATCCGTGCCGGCATATCCCGCACCCGCGATGCCGATCAGCGTGCGAAGGTTTCCCGTTGGGTCTTTAATAATTTCGTCCACGCCAAGGGTAATCGCGGCAATGATGCCTATCAAAAAACCTAGCAGCAGGCTAAATACCAATCGCGATGCGCGGAAGACATCATCCTGACCGAGATTTTTTTCTTTCGCCTCGTCGACCATACCCTTCAGTCCGACGATCGTTCTCGCTCCCTGCCCGACGACACCCATAAGTCCGCCGACACAAAGTGCACTCAGCACATCCGCAACAGTCGCCATACCCCGCCCCCCGCGTTAGGTTGTGGCGATTAGATTCTCGCGTTGTACGTTAGTCAAGGGAGTTCGGGGGGTGCTCCTAGCGCACCGTCACCGGTGCGGGCAGCGGCGGCACCACGGTGGGCTGGGTGCCGGGGACAACGCCCGACATCTGCGCGGGCGCGGGGCCGGCATTCGGTCCGGGCAACGGCTGCGCCGACGCGGTCGTGGTGGACGGCGGCGGCGAACCGCCGGGAAGCACGACCACGCGGGTGCCGACCTTGACGCGATCGAACAGGTCCGAGACGTCCTCGTTCAGCATGCCGATGCAGCCCGAGGAGACGAACTTGCCGATGGTCGAGGGCTGGTTGGTGCCGTGGATGCGATAGACGGTGGAACCGAGATACATCGCGCGTGCGCCCAGCGGATTGCCCGGGCCGCCGGCCATGAAACGCGGCAGATAAGGCTGACGCTCGATCATCTCGGTCGGCGGATGCCAATCCGGCCACTCGGCCTTGCGCGAAATTTTCTGCACCCCGGTCCAGGTGAAGCCGTCGCGGCCGACGCGGACGCCGTAGCGGATCGCGCGCCCGCCGCCCAGCACGTAGTAGAGGTAGGTGTTCGGCGTATCGACGATCAGCGTTCCCGCCTGTTCCTTGGTGGGGAAAGTGACTTCCTGTCGGCGCAGGTTCGGCGCGAGTTGCGTAGGCCCCACCTCCGGCTGTTCATCCGGCGGCAGCGCGGACAGCACCATCGGCTTGCCGTCGGCCCCCACCGGAGGCTGAACCGATCCCGTGACGACACCCGGCGCCCCGATGGCCTCGGGTGGACGCAATGCGCGATTGTCCTCGTTATCGCCGTTGCCGCGATCCGAATAGGTTTCACGCGGCGGGCCGGCAGGACGGTCCGAATAGATCACCGGCGGTGGCCCGTCGGGACGGCCATAGCGGGGGTCATCGGGCGAAAGGATCGGACCGGTCGGCGCGACACGGTCGGAATATAGCGGCCGAGCCGTGGCGGGCCGGCCATAGCGGGGATCGTCGGGCGAAAGCACCGGGCCGGGCGGCGACAGCGCGGTCGAACTCTGCGCGTTCGGCGCCTCGTCATCTTCCAGTGCGTCGAAATCGGGAGCGCGGCGATAGTCGGCCGGGTAGCCACCGGGCGGATAAGGCTGTGGCACCGTCGAATAGACCGCGCCGGGGGGTACAAGACCGCCCTGCGCCAAGGCCAGCGAGGTTCCCGCTGAGCCTGCCGCCAGGGCAGCACAAATCGTCAGAATGCGTTTGATCATCATCGCTCTTGTATAGTCCCCAAGCCGACACCGGACCGTTAACGGCAGATGGCTGAAGATAGCGGCACATTCAAGACAAATCCGGCTAATTCGCCCCAATTCCGGTATTTTGTGATCGTCCGTGGACGTCGTTGCAGCCAGGCCTCACCCGTTCAGGAAATGTTTTCCGGCAGGCCGCCGGGCGCCCGCATCGCTAATTTTTAGCAAGCCCCGCGGATGGCTTGCGGTATTCTCAAATCGCCCTGATTCGCTTCGCGCTGGCGGTGTCCGCCGCGTCGCGAACGCGGCCAGTTCTGTCTCCACCGCGTTCCCCTGATCTCAAGGGCCTTCGCATCACCCTTGCGAAGGCGGAATTCGCCGCTCCATGCTGCCCGGCTTCCGTTTTCTGTTCGCCGCGATCGTGTTGTCGATGTCGATACTGGTCTTCGGGCTCGGCGCGGCGGCGTTGCTGCGCGCAGCTCACGAGGAATTTGCCAGCAACCCATCGTGGCGCGCACCCCCCGAAACGATGTTTGCGCAGCAGGCCGAAGCCACGAGGCCTGTGCTGGCGATGCTGCGGACCGAACCGCCGGCTGCGGCGCAGAAAGCTCCGGATAGTGTTCCCGCCGTTGCGGAGCCCGCGGCCATCGTTCCCGCGCCGGCCGAGCCTGAAAGGATCGCCGCGCTGAAGCCGCAGGAAACGTCGGTACCAGATGCCGCAAAGCCTGAAATTCCGGTTCGGGAAAGCCGGGCACAAAGCGAGGCAGCAGCAGCGCAAGTCGATGCGCTGTCCGTCGCTGACAAAAAGATTGCGGCGCCCGATGCCGAAACAAAGGTCGCGTCAACCGAGCAGGCCTCGCCGCCGGTGCAAATCTTGTCGCCGTCCAAGGTAGCAGCACCCGTTGCCGCTGAAGCGGCGGCGTCCGGGCAGATGAGCACTCAGGCTTCGCCGGAGAGTGATGCCACCTCAACGAAAATCGCCACGCTCGGCGGCCCGCCCGTCACCATCGAGACGCCGGCGAAGGCCGTCAGCGAGAAGCCCGACGAAAGCGCCGTCAAGAAGCGCCTGCAGGCGCGGCGGGCGGCCCATCGGCGCAGGATGGCGGCGCGCGCGCGGCAGGCGCAGCTGCAGGCCAACCCATTCGCTCAACCATTTCCTCAGCCGCCGGCGGTGGCGCGCCGCTGAATCAGGCCGGACCGGTCGCGACCGGCGGTCCCTCGGGCAGTCCCCATTCGGCCCACGAGCCGTCATAAAGCGCTGACCCGCGCACGCCGAGCCGATAAAGCGCCAGCGTCAAGACCAGCGCGGAGACGCCGGAGCCGCAGGTCGTCACGATCGGTTTTGTCATGTCAACGCCTGCACCCGTGAACGCTTTCCGCAAATCGTCGAGCGGCTTCATCGAGCCGGTACTGGCGTCGAACAATTCGGCGTAGGGCACGTTGCGGCTGCCCGGGATGTGGCCGGAGCGGCGGCCCGGCCAAGCTTCGGCTCCTGTACCCTCGAAACGCGGACGCGGGCGCGCATCGACCAGTTGCTCGGCGCGGGTTTCCAGATTGCCGAGCAATTGCTGCTTGCTGCGAACGAAGCTGGAATCGAGCCTGGCCTGGAATTTCCCGGGCTTCGGCGTGACCTTGCCGGAATGGGTGGGGCGTCCCTCGCGCAGCCATTTTTGCAAGCCGCCATCCAGCACCTTCACATTGCGATGGCCGAACGACAGGAACATCCACCACGCCCGGGGGGCTGCGACCCAGGCGCCGGAATCATAGGCGACCACGGTATCGCCTGAGGAAATGCCGAGCGCCGAGACATCGCGCGTGAACTGCTCGGCGTCAGGATACATATGCGGCATCGGATTATTGGGATCGGCGATGGTGTTGACGTTAAAGAACACCGCGCCCGGAATATGCGCGCCGAGATAGTCGTCGGACGGCAACGGCAGCACGCCAGGCATCTTGTAGGACGCGTCGATGATCTTGACCGAGGGATCATCGAGACGGGCGGCGAGCCAATCGGTGGAGACAAGCGGATCGTCGGTGGATGTCATGGCGTGAAAATCCTTTTCGTCATTCCGGGACACGCGTCTTCGCGTGGACCCGGAATCCAGAAGTTATTGGATCGAGATTCCGGGTTCGCGCTAATGCGCGCCCCGGAATGACGAAAGAACAGCTAACCCTTCTTCTTCGGCTCGAACTTCTCGACCGGACCGCCGGCGTCGCGCCAGGCGGAGAACCCGCCGCCCATATGGGCGACCGGCTTCAATCCCATGTCCTGCGCGGTTTTCGCCGCCAAAGCCGAGCGCATTCCGCCGGCGCAATGAAAGATGAATTTCTTTTCCTGCTGGAAAATCGGCTTGGCATAGGGGCTTGCCGGATCGATCCAGAATTCCAGCATGCCGCGGGTACAGGAAAACGCGCCGGGAATTCGTCCTTCACGCTCGATCTCGCGGGGGTCGCGGATGTCGATGATGACGACGTCGTCGCTTAGCGCGATCTCGATGGCGTCGGCCGCGCTGATGGTTTCGATCTCGGCATTGGCCTCGTCGATCAGGGATTTGATACCGCGGTGGATGGTCTGTGGCATTGAACCCTACCTCTTGTTTCCGTCATTCCGGGATGGTCCGCCTGAACTCGGGTTTACCCGAGTTCAGTAATCTTGTTGTTGTCCAAGTCGGCAACAGCCGACTTGGATGGACCAGACCTCAGATGTGCAATTGCACATCGGTGAATCTCGAGATTCCGGGTTCGCGCTGCGCGCGCCCCGGAATGACGACGAAGATTTTTACCGCACCAGTTCCTTCATCGCGCCTTCAAGGCCTTCGATGGTGATCGGGTACATGCGCTCCGAAAACAGCCGGCGGATCAGGGTGGTCGATTCCGAATAGTCCCAGTGCCGCTGCGCCACCGGATTGAGCCACACCGCGTGCGGATAGGTGCGCGTGATGCGATCGAGCCAGACCGATCCGGCCTCCTCGTTGACATGCTCGACCGAGCCGCCGGGCACCATGATCTCGTAAGGGCTCATCGAGGCGTCGCCGACAAACACCACCTTGTAGTCGTGCGGATATTTATGCAGCACGTCCCAGGTCGGCGTGCGGTCGGTAAAGCGGCGGCGGTTCTGCTTCCAGACGCCTTCATAGAGGCAGTTGTGGAAGTAGAAATATTCCATGTGCTTGAATTCGGTCTTCGCCGCCGAGAACAATTCCTCGACCTGTTCGATGTGCGAGTCCATCGAACCGCCGATATCGAAGAACACCAGCACCTTGACCGCGTTGCGCCGCTCGGGGCGCATATGCACGTCGAGATAGCCGTGGTTGGCGGTCTCCTTGATCGTGGTGTCGAGATCGAGTTCGTCAGGCGCGCCGGTGCGGGCGAATTTGCGCAAGCGCCGCAGCGCGATCTTGATGTTGCGGATGCCGAGTTCGACGTTGCCGTCGAGATCCTTGAACTCGCGGCGGTCCCACACCTTTACCGCGCGATTGTTGCGGTTCTTTTCCTGGCCGATGCGGATGCCTTCGGGATTGTAACCTTCCGCGCCGAACGGCGAGGTTCCTGCGGTGCCGATCCACTTGTTGCCGCCCTGATGCCGGCCCTTCTGCTCCTTCAGGCGCTGGCGCAGGGTCTCCATGAGCTTGTCCCAGCCCATTGCCTCGATCTGTTTCTTCTCTTCCTCGGTGAGATATTTTTCCGCGAGCTTCTTCAGCCATTCGGCCGGGATGTCCGCCTTCTCCATGGCGTCGAGCAGGCTTTCCAGCCCCTTGAATACCGTGCCGAACACGCGATCGAACTTGTCGAGGTTGCGCTCGTCCTTCACCAGCGAGGCGCGGGACAGGTAGTAGAAATTCTCCACCGTCTGCTCGGCGAGGTCGGCGTTGAGCGCCTCCATCAGCGTCAGGTATTCGCGCAGCGTTACCGGGACCTGCGCGTCGCGCAATGATGTGAAGAATTGCAGGAACATAGACTACAGATTGCCCGGCGGCCGCCGCCCGTCAAGGGCCTGCGCTGCAGCGCCGGGCAGCTTTTCCGCCCCGTCCTTTTCCAAAAGACTCTGCCGACAGCCTAGACCTGCCGGGTTTTTCAACTAGAATTGAGCCAACAGGGCTTTTCAACGGGGCTTTATCAATGGGTATTTTAGCAGCACTCGTGATCGGCGCGATCGCCGGCTGGCTTGCCGGCCTGATCGTACGCGGCGCCGGCTTCGGGCTGATCGGAAACATCGTGATCGGCATCATCGGCGCGCTGGTCGCAAGCTGGATATTGCCGCAACTGGGCGTCAGCCTCGGCGGCAGCGCGTTTCGCGATATCATCAACGCCACCATCGGCGCGGTTATCGTTCTCGTCATTCTCTCGCTGGTCAGACGCGCCTGACAACTCCCTTCATCCCCGATAGCGACCGCCGCGCCGGCGGTCGTTGTCCATTCAGGTAGAGGCGCACACCTCGCGCTCAAGAACAAACAACAAGGCAAATGCTCGATGAAATTTACCGGCACCAAGGACTATGTCGCCACCGATGACCTCAAGATCGCCGTCAACGCCTCGATCGTGCTCGAGCGCCCGCTGCTGATAAAGGGCGAGCCCGGCACCGGCAAAACCGTACTGGCCGAGGAGGTTGCGAAGGCGATCGGCGCGCCGCTACTGACCTGGCACATCAAGTCTACTACCAAGGCGCAGCAGGGCCTCTACGAATACGACGCGGTGTCGCGACTTCGCGACAGCCAGCTCGGCGACGCCAGGGTTTCCGACATCTCAAACTACATCAAGCGTGGAAAATTGTGGGACGCCTTCACCCATGAGAAGCGCCCGGTGCTTCTGATCGACGAAATCGACAAGGCCGATATCGAATTTCCCAACGATCTGCTGCTCGAACTCGATCGCATGGAGTTCTTCGTCTACGAGACCGGCGAGAATATCAAGGCGAAGCTGCGCCCGATCGTGATGATCACCTCGAACAACGAGAAGGAATTGCCGGACGCGTTCCTGCGCCGCTGCTTCTTCCACTACATCAAGTTTCCCGATGTCGACACCATGCACCGGATCGTCGACGTGCATTTTCCCGACATCAAGAAGCGCCTGGTGGAAGAAGCGCTACGGATCTTCTTTGAGGTGCGGGAAGTGCCCGGCCTGAAAAAGAAGCCCTCGACGTCGGAGCTTTTGGACTGGCTGAAGCTGCTGCTCAACGAGGACATGACGCCGGAAATGCTCAGGGAGCGCGACCCGCGCAAGCTGATCCCGCCGCTGCACGGCGCGCTGCTGAAAAACGAGCAGGACGTGCATCTGTTCGAGCGCCTCGCCTTCCTCAGCCGTAGAGAGGTGTGAGGGGATTGAACTTTCAAAGAGCCAAGACGACCGTCATTGCGAGCGCTAGCGAAGCAATCCAGAAGCCACGAAGGAAAGAGT
>JBGQCE010000125.1:0-8083 GCA_041495185.1 Bradyrhizobium sp. | reverse complement strand
CGGCTTGTCTCAATTCAAAAACGACAGGTCCAGCGAACCGCGACGTTTGAACGAATGTTCGAACCTGGCACCTCGCTGCGTTCGCGGCATTGCACCATTGCACCATTTAGGACGCGATTGGCACAAAGCTGACGTAACCGTCGCCTCGGTGAATGTCCGCTGTTGAGGGGAAGAGCGGACATCGAGCATTCGCTGCTTGAGGACCGCTTTTGACCTAGGATGTGTGAAAACGCGCACCAGCCGAGAATGCGCAGAATTGTTTTCTCAATTTCCTTCTTCCGACAGAAGCTGCCAACACGATTGGTTTCTGCATCGACGAAATCGAGATGGAAATTCTACACGCAAGTCGAGCGTCAGAGTTTTCACACAGCTTCTGGATCCATAACGGACATCCGACCGCTTGGACCTGGGCCGAAAAATTGCACGCGATCGCGGAGTCTGTTTTGCGAGTAGCGGCCCTAGGCAGCGGCGTTGAAGGCCTCAAACCCGCGCACAAGATCGGCCTTGAGATCTTCCACATTCTCCAGGCCGATGTGGAGCCGCAAGGTCGGTCCGCCCGGCGCCCATTTGGTGGCCGTGCGGTAGGGCGCGCAGTCGAACGGAATGACAAGGCTTTCGAAGCCGCCCCATGAATAGCCCATGCCGAACAGCTCGACGGTGTCGAGCAGGGCATCGACCGCCTTTTGCGGCGCGGGCTTCAGGACGATACTGAACAGGCCGGACGAGCCGGTAAAATCCCGTTTCCAGATCGCATGGCCCGGATCGCTTTCGAGTGCGGGATGCAACACCCTTGTGACCTCGGGCCGTGTCGCGAGCCATCGCGCCATCTCCAGCCCGGATCGGTTGTGCTGCGCAAGCCGCACCGCGAGCGTCCGCAATCCGCGTAGCGCAAGGAACACGTCGTCCGGCCCGGCGCAGACACCGAGCAGCTGGATCGCCTCGGCAATCAGCGGCCACGCCTTGGCGTTGGCAGAGATCGTGCCGAACATGATGTCGGAATGCCCGCCGATATATTTGGTCGCGGCCTGCATGCTGATATCGACGCCTTGCTCCAGCGAGCGGTGATACAGCGCCGTCGCCCAGGTATTGTCGTCGATCACAAGCGCGCCGCGCGCATGCGCGACGGCAGCGATCGCGGGAATGTCGGGCATTTCGAAAGACTGCGAGCCTGGCGCTTCCACCACTACCGCTTTGGTGTTCGGCTTGACCAATGCAGCGATGCCGGCGCCGATCAAGGGATCGAAATAGCTGGTTTCGACGCCGTAGCGGGCCAGCATTCCATTGCAGAAATTTCGCGTCGGGCGATAGGCGTTGTCGCAGACCAGCAGATGATCGCCTGATTTCAACACCGCGAGCAGGGTGGTGCTGATCGCCGCGAGCCCGGAGGGCGCGATACCGACGCCCGCGCATTGCGGACCTTCGAGCGCCATCAGCGCTTCCTGCAGCGCCTTGGTGGTCGGGGTTCCGCGGCGGCCATACTGGAACTCGCCGCGATGGGCGTGCAGATCCTCCGCGGTCGGATAGAGCACGGTCGAACCATGAACGACCGGGGGATTGACGAACCCCTTCTGCGCCTTGGTGTCGCGACCCGCCGTCACCAGCGTGGTTTCTGCCTTCTGCGGGTTCGATCGCCCGTCATCTTTGGTAAAACTCATGCGTGCGCCGCCACCAAAAGACCCTTTGCCGCAGCTGCGACGCCCCTTTGAAAGCCCGCCGGGCGGCGGGTTCGGGCCGGGTTTGGTAATAACATGACACAGAAGTCGGCCGTCAACCCCTTGACCCGGGTCGCCAGTCGTTCTGTGATGCGCGCGAGCTGTTCTGTCGCTGCACGTTGAGGGGCCTGCCGCGATCGTCGATCCATTGCTTGAGCGGACTGTATGCCAAATTGCCCATTGGGCCGGCGTTCGCAGCGGTGGATCACAGGGTTGGCCCATCGATGCACGCGATGATAAGCAAACGTTCCCGGACGACCTTGAAAGGCTTTGCCATGAAACGCGTATCCCTGGTTCTTACCCTCGCTCTCGCTGCCGGTCTCTCGACTGAGGCCGCCACTGCGCAAACGCTCAAGACGGTCAAGGACCGGGGCATGTTATCCTGTGGCGTGAGCCAGGGCTTGCCGGGCTTTTCGGCGCCCGACGACAAGGGCAACTGGACCGGGCTCGACGTCGACGTCTGTCGCGCGATGGCGGCGGCGATCTTCAACGATCCGAGCAAGGTCAAGTTCGTACCGTTGTCGGCCAAGGACCGCTTCACGGCGCTGCAGTCAGGCGAAATCGACGTGCTCTCGCGCAACACCACCTGGACGGTGTCGCGGGATACCTCGCTCGGCGCCAACTTCACCGGCGTGACCTATTATGACGGCCAGGGCTTCCTGGTCAAAAAATCGCTCAAAGTGAATTCTGCGCTGGAACTGAACAGCGCATCGGTTTGCGTGCAGACCGGCACCACGACCGAGCAGAATCTCGCCGACTACTTCAAAGGCAACAATATGAAGTATGAGGTGATCGCGTTCGGCACCGCCGACGAGACTGTGAAGGCCTATGAATCCGGGCGTTGTGACGTCTTTACGACCGACGTGTCACAGCTCTATGCCCAGCGTCTGAAGCTTGCAAATCCGGCCGACCACGCCGTGCTTCCGGAGGTGATCTCGAAGGAGCCGCTTGGCCCGATGGTGCGCCATGGCGACGACCAGTGGTTCGATATCGTGAAGTGGACCCTGTTTGCCATGCTGACCGCCGAGGAGATGGGGGTTACCCAGAAGAACGTCGATGAAATGGCGAAATCGGACAAGCCCGATTTCAAGCGGGTTTTCGGTACCGACGGCAATCTTGGCGAACAACTCGGCCTCACCAAGGATTGGGTGTCGCGGATCGTGAAGGCAGTGGGCAATTACGGCGAATCGTTCGACCGCAATGTCGGCGCCGGTTCGCAGCTTGGGATTGCCCGCGGGCTCAATCAGCTCTGGAACAAGGGCGGGATACAGTACGCCCCGCCGATCCGCTGATCGCAGTCCGCCGGTCCGGCGATGACGACCATCGAGTCACGAGCACCCCCGTCGCAATTTGTCTTCAGGCTGCGACGGGCGCTTGGCGGGCGGGCGGGCTGGAGCGGATTTGCATTTCAGATTTTGTTCGTCGCCGCCATCGTCTGGATTGGCTATGAAATCGTGGCCAACGCGCGCGCCAATTTGCAGGCGCAGCGGATCACCTCCGGCTTCGGCTTTCTGGCGAATACGGCGGGATTCGACGTCAGCCAAAACCTGATTCCCTATTCCGGATCCGACTCCTACACCCGCGTATTCCTGGTCGGTTTGCTGAACACGCTGCTGGTCTCAGTCATCGGCATTTTCTTCGCCACCATCATCGGATTCACCGTCGCGTTGGGCCGGCTGTCGCCGAACTGGCTGTTGTCGCGGATCTCCGGCGGCTATGTCGAACTGATCCGCAACCTGCCGCCGTTGTTTCAGATCCTGTTCTGGTATCGGGCGGTGCTCGCGACACTGCCCAACCCGCGGCAGAGCTACTCGCTGTTCGACAGCTTTTTTCTCAGTAATCGCGGACTCGTGATTCCGAAGCCGGTCGCAAACCCTGGCCTGGAGCCGGTCGCACTTGCCGTCCTGATTGCAATCGTCGTTGCGCTATTGCTGCGGCGCTACGCGCGCAAGCAACTGTTCGAAAGCGGCAGACTGATTACGATCTGGCCCTATGTGCTCGGGTTGCTGATCGGTTTGCCCTTGCTGGCGTCGCTGCTGTTCGGCAAGCCCGTCACCTTCGAATTTCCCACGCTCAAGGGATTCAATTTTGCCGGAGGCTCACGCGTCATTCCGGAATTTGTGGCGCTGACGCTGGCGCTTTCGACCTACACGGCGGCTTTCATCGCCGAGATCGTACGCGCGGGCATCCTGTCGGTTCACAAGGGACAGATGGAGGCTGGCGCTTCCCTTGGATTGTCGCGCGGTTTGACCTTGCGGCTGATCGTGGTGCCGCAGGCCTTGCGCGTCATCCTGCCGCCGCTGACCAACCAGTATCTCAATCTCACCAAGAACTCGTCATTGGCGGTGGCGATCGGTTATCCCGAGCTGGTTTCGGTGTTCGCCGGGACGACGCTCAGCCAGACCGGGCAGGCGATCGAGATCATCTCGATCACCATGGGGGTCTATCTCTTGATCTCGCTCGTCACCAGCGCGATCATGAGTTTCTACGGATGGCGGCTCGGCCGGAGTCTCGGCCCATGAGCGACATCACCACGCCGTCATTCGTCCGTCAGGAACTGGTCCCCGAGCGGGCCGCGCCAATCAAGACCACCGGCTTTGTCGGCTTCCTGCGCACGCGCCTGTTCAATTCGCCGACCAATATTCTGCTGACGATTCTGGGCGTGCTGCTGCTGTGGTTTACTGTCGTTCCTGCGACGAGGTTTCTTCTGATCGATGCGGTCTGGACCGGCAAAGACCGCAACGCCTGTCTGGCGGAAAATGCCGGACACGCGGTCGGCGCTTGCTGGCCTTTCGTCCAGGCGAAATTCACCCAGTTCATCTACGGATTCTACCCGGAGGCCGAGCGCTGGCGGGCGAACCTGACATTTTTCCTCGCAGCGCTCCTGCTGTTGCCGCTCCTGATTCCGCGACTGCCGGCCAAGGGCCTCAACGCCGGACTGTTCTTCGTAGCTTTTCCGGTGGTTGCCTTCTTCCTGCTGCATGGCGGCGGTTTGAAGGGGCTGGGGGTAAGCTGGACGGCGGGATTTCTTTCGGGATTCAACGACAGCATCGGCGAAGGCGGCCGGAAGCTCGCCAGCATCGGCGAAGCGACCGCCGTGATCGGTCCGCTGCTGTGGTTACTCGGGAAACTCGTGCTGCTGCTGAGTACGGTTATTTCCTGGCTGATCTGGCCACTGACCTGGCTTCACGATCAAATTCAGGCATCCCGCAATCCGGTTTGGGCCGACTTCGCGGCGACCGCTGCAATCGTTTCAGCGTTCCTGTTCGTTTTGAATGGCGGCATTCGCAGCGGATGGCGCTCGCTGATCGTTAGCCTGGTGATTTTTGCCGGCATCGGCATCGTGATTGCGGCGATGGGCCTCGATCGTGGCGGATTGTCTATCGTCGATACACGGCTCTGGGGTGGTCTGCTGGTGACGCTGGTGGTGTCGGTCACCGGTATCGTGACCTCGATGCCGGTTGGTATCGCATTAGCCTTGGGCCGTCGCTCGACCATTCCGCTGATCCGGGTCTTCTCGATTACCTTTATCGAATTCTGGCGCGGCGTGCCGTTGATCACGGTGCTGTTTTTCGCGACCTACATGCTGCCATTGTTCCTGCCCGGAAATTTCTCGGTGGACGGTCTGGTCCGCGCCCTGATCGGCATCGCGCTGTTTGCCGGCGCTTATCAGGCCGAAGTCATCCGCGGCGGATTGCAGGCGATCCCGCGCGGGCAAAACGAGGCGGCGAGCGCGCTTGGCCTGTCCTGGGGCAAAACGACCGGTCTGATCGTGATGCCGCAGGCGCTGCGTCACGTCATTCCCGGCCTCGTCAACAGCTTCATCGCACTGTTCAAGGACACCTCGCTGGTCTCGATTGTCGCCCTGTTCGATCTGCTCGGCAGTCTGCAAGCATCGTTCAGCGATCCGGTCTGGTCAACGCCGACGACGTTGTTTACAGGCTTTGCCTTCACCGGACTGATCTACTTCGTTTTCTGTTTTGGAATGTCGCGCTATTCACTGTTCGTCGAGAAAAGGCTGAACGCACACCAGCGTAGTTGAGCAAAATGACCATGACCGACAACTCCATTGTCAACATTATCGGCCTCAACAAGTGGTACGGCGATTTTCACGTGCTGCGCGACATCAACCTCGATGTCGCGAAGGGCGAGCGCATCGTGATCTGCGGCCCCTCCGGCTCGGGCAAGTCGACGCTGATCCGCTGCATCAACGCGCTGGAGGAATTTCAGGAAGGCGAGATCGTCGTCGACGGCATTGAACTCGGTCCGAATTTGCGGCGGGTCGACGAAGTCCGGCGCGAAGTCGGCATGGTGTTCCAGAGCTTCAATCTGTTCCCGCATCTGACCGTGCTCGAGAACTGCACGCTGGCGCCGATCTGGGTGCGCAATATCCCGAAGAAGGACGCGGAAGCCGCCGCCATGAAATATCTGGAGCGGGTGAAAATCCCGCATCAGGCGAACAAATTTCCGGGCCAGATGTCGGGCGGCCAGCAACAGCGCGTGGCGATTGCGCGAGCGCTTACGATGAACCCGAAGGTCATGCTGTTCGACGAGCCGACCTCGGCGCTGGACCCCGAAATGGTCAAGGAAGTGCTCGACACCATGGTCGACCTTGCCAGGGAAGGCATGACCATGCTGGTCGTCACCCACGAAATGGGATTTGCCCGGGAAGTGGCCAATCGCATCGTGTTCATGGACGCTGGCCAGATCATTGAAGCGAACACGCCGGCGATCTTCTTCGCCAACCCGCAGCACGCGCGGACCAAGTTGTTCCTCAGCCAGATTTTGCGGTGACCCCATCCTCATGGTGAGGAGCGCGCTCTTGCGCGCGTCTCGAACCATGAAGGCTGGTCGCCATCCTTCGAGACGGCGCTCGAGAGCGCCTCCTCAGGATGAGGTCCGCGGCTGCGGCGCGATCAAACCTTCTCGAAGGGCACGCTGATGGTGCTGCGCCTTTCGAGCCATGCCGGCACCGGCAGGTTCTTCGAGCGCATGAAATCCGGATTGAACAGCTTCGACTGATAGCGATTTCCGGAATCGCAGAGCACCGTCACGATGGTATGGCCCGGTCCCAGTTGGCGGGCGAGCCGGATTGCGCCTGCGACATTGATGCCGGTGGAGCCGCCGAGGCAAAGGCCTTCGTGCTCGAGCAATTCGTAGATTACCGGCACGGCTTCCTCGTCCGCAATGAGATAGGCCTCGTCTACCTTGACGCCCTTGATGACAGGCGTGACGCGCCCGAGCCCGATGCCCTCGGTGATCGATCCGCCCGGTGATGCCTTGGCCTGGCCATGCTTGAACAATTCGTACATCGCAGAACCGTGAGGATCGGCGACACCGATCACGATGTCCTTCTTCTTTTCGCGCAGGAAGGCTGAAGTGCCGGCCAGCGTTCCCCCGGTCCCGATCGAGCAGATGAACGCGTCGATCTTGCCGCCGGTCTGCTCCCAGATTTCAGGGCCGGTCGAAACGTAGTGTGCCTTGGGGTTATCCAGATTGTTCCACTGATCGGCAAACAACACGCCGTTCGGCTCGGTCTTGCGAAGCTGATCGGCAAGGCGCCTGGCGACATGCTGGTAGTTGTTCGGATTGCTGTAGGGCAACGCCGGTACCTCGACGAGCTCGGCGCCACAGAGCCGCAGCGTATCTTTCTTTTCCTGGCTTTGCGTTTCCGGAATGACGATCAGGGTCCGGTAGCCCCGCGCACTGGCGACCACGGCAAGCCCGATCCCGGTATTGCCGGCCGTTCCTTCCAGCACCAGGCCGCCGGGTTTTAACTCGCCGCGCTTCTCGGCCTCGAGGATCATCCATTTGCCTGCGCGGTCCTTCACCGATTGGCCGGGATTCATGAACTCGGCCTTGCCGAGGATGGTGCAGCCGGTCGCCTCGGAGGCCTGCTTCAGCTTGATGAGCGGCGTATTGCCGATCGCTTCGACGACGTCGTTGTTGATGGTCATGTCTCGGAATTGCCGGTTATTGCCTGGTCGTCCGGCGACCCTAATGGACCGCCGCAGGGCGCACAAGCCAACGACGCGCCGCAGGATCTGGAGGGCATGCGCGCGCCGTCAGCTCGATTTCGCGAACACGACCTGCCGGACGTCGATATTTCCCGACAGGAATCCGGCCTCGCAATAGGCGAGGTAGTATTCCCACAGCCGCCGGAAGCGGTCGTCGAAGCCGAGCGGCATCAGGTTCGGCCACGCTGCGCGGAAATTATTTCGCCAGGTCGCGAGTGTCTTGGCATAATCTTGTCCGAAAATGCGTTCTCGAATGACGGGAACGCCGAACCGTTCGCCGAGCGATTTCAGCACCTGCGGCGAGGGCAGCATTCCGCCGGGAAAAACGTAACGCTGGATGAAATCGACTTCGCG
>JBGQCE010000124.1:0-8128 GCA_041495185.1 Bradyrhizobium sp. | reverse complement strand
TCGCTCCAAGGGCGACGTCTATGAAGGCCGTCTGCCGCCGCCAAAAGGCGGGATGCCGGTGGAAGATTACGAGGATCGCGAGCAGACGCTGTTTCGCGCCACCGCCTATGGCGACGATGTCGACCGGCCGCTGATGAAGTCTGACGGCTCCTATACTTATTTCGCCTCCGATATCGCCAACCACAAGAACAAGTTCGACCGCGGCTTCACCAATCTCATCGATGTCTTCGGCGCCGACCACGGCGGCTACATCAAGCGCATGCAGGCGGCGGTCAAAGCCGTCACGGCAGGCAAGGCCACGCTCGATGTGAAGGTCGTGCAGCTCGTCAGGCTGCTGCGCCATGGCGAGCCGGTGAGGATGTCGAAGCGATCAGGCGATTTCGTCACCTTGCGCGAGGTGGTCGACGAAGTCGGCTCAGATGCGGTGCGGTTCATGATGTTGTTCCGCAAGAACGACGCGGTGCTGGATTTCGACCTCGCCAAGGTGATCGAGCAGTCCAAGGACAACGCGGTGTTCTATGTCCAGTACGGTCACGCCCGCGGCCACTCGGTGTTTCGGAACGCCCGCGAAGTGGTTCCGGACCTGCCAGAGGAGGCCGGCGCGCGGGCGGAGTTCCTCAGCCAGGCCGCGGTGGAGCGGTTGACGGATCCTGCGGAACTCGACCTGCTGCGGCGGCTCGCGCTCTATCCCCGGATGGTCGAGGCCGCGGCGGTCGCACATGAGCCCCACCGAATCGCTTTTTACCTCTATGATCTCGCCAGCGAATTTCACGGGCTGTGGACGAGGGGGCGCGATTTGCCCTATTTACGCTTCATTATCAATAATGATGCAGGGATCACAAAGGCACGGCTGGCCTTGGTTCAGGGTGTCGTCTCGGTTTTGGCATCTGGACTCGCCATTCTCGGCGTGCATGCCCCGGACGAGATGCGGTAATTAGGGGCGAACGCTTGCTCACATGGGGACCTGTGAAGGCATCTGGCAGGGGCTGGTTCGTCAGTAAAAGCGGGTTGGCGGCTTTCCCGAAGGGGATGCATCATCACGATGGTTGATCGATACCAGGACAGACCTTTTCCCGACGACGACGGTTACGATGGCGGCGGTGATCAGCACGCCTCGGGAAAGGGCGAAAGCGATCCGCTTGCCGAACTCGCCCGTCTGATCGGTCAGACCGATCCGTTCGGCACCATGCGGGGCAATCCGCAGGTCCCGCCGCGGCCAGTCGCGCGCGAGCAGTACCAGCCTCCACCGCCGGCAGATGAGGATGACGGCGCGCCCGCGGGCCCGCCGCCGTGGATGCAGCGCGCCAACAGGCAGGAAGTCCCGCCGCCGGATGACTCGCAAGATGACTCGCAGGATTATCCGAGCGCCGTGCATCCGTTGCAGCGCTACGCGGCGGCGCATGCCGGGCGTGAGCCGGATTATCACCAGGCGCCGCAATATGCCGAAGAGCCCGATCCATCGCGCTATGACGATGCGCTGTATGGCCAGCTCGATACCGGCGCGCAGCAGCACGATCCGGCCTATGCGGATGACGCTTACGCCTATCAGGACTATGGCGACGGCGAGGAAGATCAGGTGCCGAAGCGCCGCGGTGGCCTCGTCACCGTCGCTTTCGTTCTTGCGCTGGCGGTGGTGGGGACGGGGGCTGCGTTCGCCTATCGCGCCTATGTCGGATCGCCCCGCAGCAGCGAGCCGCCGATCATCAAGGCTGATGCCGGCCCGACCAAGATCGTGCCCGCGCCGTCGGACGGCTCCGCCAAGTTGCCGGACCGCATGGCAACCGGCGATGGCACCGAGAAAATCGTTCCGCGCGAAGAAGCGCCTGTCGACGTCAACGCCAAGTCCGGGCCGCGCGTGGTGTTTCCGCCGCTGAACCAGAATGGCAACCCGCCATCGGCGGCAAGCGTTGCGCCAGGCGCTCTCCCGCCGGTGACCGCCGCGAATGGCACGCTGCCCAATAATGAGCCGCGAAAGATCAAAACTCTTACCGTCCGGGGCGACCAGCCTGATGGCGCCGCGGTACCGGTCGCGCCGGGTCAGCCTTCGTCAGCGAAGCCAGCACCGGCCGCGCCACGAAGCCCGCCATCGGCGGCCAACGCGAGCGCCAATGCGCCGCTGTCGCTGGCACCGCAGGGCACCCAACCGGCACCTCCGCCCGCGGAACCACGGACCCGGGTTGCCGCCACTAATCCCGCGCAAACCGCACCCGCAGCCAGTGGCGGATATCTCGTTCAAGTCTCCTCGCAGCGGAACGAGGCCGACGCCCAAGCCTCCTACCGGGCCCTGCAGGGCAAGTTTCCGGCGGTCCTGGGGTCGCGCAGCCCCCTGATCAAGCGCGCCGACCTCGGCGACAAGGGCGTCTACTACCGCGCCATGGTCGGCCCGTTCGGAACGCCCGACGAGGCCTCCCAATTCTGCGGCAGCCTGAAGAGCGCCGGCGGGCAGTGCGTCGTCCAAAGGAATTAACGGCGGTTTCCCTGACCCATGTGTTGACCCTCGGGCCGTCAGCGGGCTAATCGGCCGCAATGAACACGCGGGCCTTCATCACGGGCGTATCCGGACCGGAGCTAACCGCGGCCGAGCGTGAATTCATCCGCGTCGAGCGGCCATGGGGATTTATCCTATTCAAGCGGAATATCGAGACACCGACGCAAGTAGCTCTGCTGGTTGCCGAATTGCGCAAGGAAATTGGCGAGCCGGATGCGCCGGTCTTGATCGATCAGGAAGGCGGCCGGGTCCAGCGCCTGGGTCCGCCGCACTGGCCGGTCTATCCGCCGGGAGCTGTCTTTGGCACCCTTTACGACATCGACCGCGCGCTCGGCCTGTCGGCCGCGCGGTTGAGCGCGCGGCTGATCGCAGCCGACCTTATCGATCTCGGTGTAACCGTGGATTGCCTGCCGCTGGCGGATGTGCCGGTCGCAGGGGCCGATGCCGTAATCGGCAACCGGGCCTATGGGACCGAGCCGGCCAAGGTGGCGGCGATCGCCCGCGCCGTGACCGAGGGGCTCGAGCAGGGCGGCATTTTGCCTGTTCTCAAGCATATTCCCGGGCATGGACGGGCCACCGCGGACACCCATTTCAGGCTTCCGGTGGTCGATACGCCAAAATCGGAGTTGGAACGGGTGGATTTCGCCGCCTTCCAACCGCTGGCGGACCTGCCGATGGCGATGACCGCACATGTTGTGTTTAGTGCTCTCGACCCCGCCCATCCGGCGACGACTTCTGCGACAATCATCCGGCACGTGATTCGCGGCGTGATCGGGTTCCAGGGTTTGTTGATGAGTGATGATGTGTCCATGAACGCGTTGGCGGGATCGATCGCCGAGCGGACTCGAGCCATCCTTGCTGCCGGCTGCGATATGGTTCTGCACTGCAACGGCAAACTCGACGAAATGCGTGAGGTTGCGCGTGAGACGCCGGAATTGTCGGGCAAGGCGCTGGAGCGCGCCAGGCGGGCGCTGGCGTCACGGAAAGCTCCGCAAGCGTTCGATCGGGTGAAGGCGCGGGCTGAACTTGATGCGTTGATTGAACGGGCAGGGACGGCAGGCGCATGACCGCGGAAATTTTGTCATTCGAAACCGGCCGGCCGGCTGAACTGGCGGATAACGAGCCGTCGTTGGTCGTCGACGTCGAGGGCTATGAGGGACCGCTCGATTTGCTGCTGGCGCTGGCGCGGCAGCAAAAGGTCGATCTCGCCAAGATTTCCATTCTGGCGCTGGCCAACCAGTATCTGGTGTTCATCGAGGCAGCGCGGAAAATTCGCCTCGAGCTTGCCGCCGACTATCTCGTGATGGCGGCATGGCTGGCGTTTCTCAAATCGCGGCTGCTGCTGCCCGAACCCGTCACCGCGGACGGACCGAGTGCGGAGGAGATGGCGACCGCGCTCGCCAACCGGCTGCGCCGGCTCGAGGCCATTCGCGAAGCGTCGAACCGGCTGATGAACCGCCCGCAATTGCAGCGCGACATTTTCCCGCGCGGCAATCCCGAAACCATCGCCGAAATCCGGCATCCCCGGTTTACGGCCACCCTGTTCGACCTGCTCACCGCTTACGCCGCGCAGCGCCAGCAGCGCGTGCTGGCCACGGTGCATATGGCGAAACGCACGGTCTGGTCATTGACCGAAGCGAGAGCGGCGCTGGAGCGGCTTGTTGGAATGGCCCAGGACTGGAGCCGCCTCGACGAATACCTGCTCAACTACGTCGTCGATCCCTCGCAAAAAGCCACAGTTTTTGCGTCCAGCTTTGCCGCGGCGCTGGAACTGGTCAGGGAAGGCGAAGTGGAACTGCACCAGAAGGAAGCGTTCGCGCCTTTGTATTTTCGAAAGCGTCCGCCGCAACCAGGTTCCGACGCGATGACCGCGCCGGATCTGCCGGCCGAGTAAGTGGAAGAAGGAGACCGTGCCATGGCAAGCCTGGCGGAAAAACGCAAAGCCGATGCCGAGGAGCGTTCGATAGATCCGCAAGCGCGGCCCGAGGAATTGCGGCTGTTGGAGGCGCTGCTGTTCGCCTCGACCGAGCCTCTCGATCAGGCGGCACTTGCGAAACGGATGCCTGACGGCGTCGACATCAAGGTCGCGCTCGCGCAACTGCAGGCGGATTACGCCTCGCGCGGCGTCAATCTGGTTCGCGTTGCCAATAAATGGACCTTCCGCACCGCCGGCGATCTGTCCTGGTTGATGACGCGGGAAAGCACGGAGACCCGGCGGCTGTCGCGCGCGGCGATCGAGATGCTCGCGATCATCGCCTATCATCAGCCGGTCACGCGCGCGGAGATCGAGGAAATCCGCGGCGTAATCACCTCCAAGGGCACGCTGGATGTCCTGCTGGAAACCGGCTGGATCAGGCCGCGCGGCCGTCGCAAGACGCCGGGCCGGCCGCTGACCTTCGGAACCACGGAAGCCTTCCTGTCGCAGTTCAGTCTGGAGGCGCTTGGCGATCTGCCGGGCCTTGAGGAGCTGAGGGGGACGGGGTTACTGGATTCGCGGCTGCCTTCCGGCTTCAGCGTTCCGACGCCGTCCGATGACCCGGCCTTGCGCGATGACGAGGATCCGCTGGAGATTGGCGATCTGGAACTCGCGCTGGCGCCGGCTGTGGAGCCGGAAACCGGCGGCGGAAGCTAGTTCCGAGCGCACTGCGACAGCCTGCGACACGTTGCCGGCGCCGGTTAACGGTGAGCCGCGTTAACGCGGATTTGACGCGGCTTAAGTCCTTGTTTTTGACACCTCCTGAGCCTAGTTTCTCCAAGAGATTAGGCCGGGTCGCCGGCTTGTGTGTTTGGAGGGTTGCAGGATGGGTTCGCTTAGCATTTGGCACTGGATCGTCGTGATCGCAGTCGTCCTGCTGTTGTTTGGTCGCGGTAAGATTTCGGACCTGATGGGCGACGTCGCGCAGGGCATCAAGGCCTTCAAGAAGGGCATGCAGGACGATGAGAAGACTGCGGAAAAGCCCGAGCCCGTGAAGACGATCGATCATAATGCAGCGTCGTCCACGGCGGCGCGGTCGGATGTCGGCAGCAAGGCTGTCTGAGCATCGAAGTCTGGCGGCGCGCCGCCGCAAGACCGGTTGAGGGAGACGCGGGCAGCCCAAATCTTGTTTGACAGGCTTTTGGGAAATCGCCTCGCGTGAGCGGAATTTTTCATGTTCGACATCGGGTGGAGTGAACTGGTCGTCATCGCGGTTGTCGCGCTGATCGCCATCGGCCCGAAAGAGCTGCCGGGCGTGCTGCGCATGGTCGGGCAATGGATGGGCAAGGCGCGCAAGATGGCCGCCGAATTCCAGGGCCAGTTCCAGGAAGCGATGCGCGAGGCCGAAATGGCCGATCTCAAAAAGAGCTTTGATGAGGTCAAGGAAGCTGCGGCCGGCTTCGCCAGCGGCGATCTCATGACCTCGCTGGAAAAGGACGTCAGCAAAGCCCTTGATATCGACGACATCGACAAGCCGGCAATCGACGCGCCGGCGACGTCGAATATCGACGCGCTGGCGGCACCTGCGACCGATACGCCGGCAGCGGTGGCGGCGGAAGCGCCGATCCCCCAGGTTTTCACCGAGGCCGACGCCCACGCGCTGGCGTCGCAGCCGCTGGCGATTACGCAGGAAGTCCAGGTGCAACCCGTGCCGCAGGACACGGCAATCGCGACCCCTGACGTATCACGGGACGCCAAAGCGTCATGAGCGCCGAGGATATCGAGGCCAGCAAAGCGCCGCTGATGGACCATTTGATCGAGCTGCGCTCGCGGCTGATCAAGGCGCTGCTCGCGTTCGGTATCGCCTTCATCTTCTGCTTCTTTTTCGCCAAGCAAATCTACAACGTGCTGGTGTGGCCGTTCGTCTGGGTCGCCGGTCCGGAAAATTCGAAGTTCATCTACACCGCGCTGCTGGAATATTTCCTGACCCAGCTGAAGCTCGCGCTGTTCGGCGCCGGCTTCATCTCGTTCCCGATCGTGGCCGCGCAAATCTACAAATTCGTCGCGCCCGGACTTTACAAGCACGAGCGCGGCGCATTCCTGCCCTATCTGATCGCAACCCCATTCTTCTTCGTGCTGGGATCGATGCTGGTCTATTTCGTGGTGCTGCCGATGCTGGTGCGGTTTTCGCTCGGCATGCAGCAGGCCGGCAGCGCGGAGACCGCGCAGATCCAGTTGCTGCCCAAGGTCGGCGAATATCTGTCGCTGATGATGTCGCTGATTTTCGCGTTCGGGGTGGCGTTCCAGCTTCCGGTGATCCTGACGCTGCTCGGGCGGATCGGCATCATCACCTCGAAGCAGCTGCGCGAGAAGCGCCGCTATTTCATCGTGGTCGCCTTCATCATCGCAGCCGTGCTGACGCCGCCGGACGTCATCAGCCAGGCCTCGCTCGCGCTGCCACTGCTGGCGCTGTACGAAGGCTCGATCGTCGCGGTGCGCATGGTGGAGAAAAAGGCCGCCACGGCCAAAGCTGCTGCCGCAGCCCCGCCGTCGGCGACCCCGCCGCCGCCGGAAGCCAATCCGGCGGAGTAGGGCCCCAGCGCCCGCCTTTCACCTATCATCGCGGCACACTGCCTATGATTCGTCATGCCCGGGCTTGACCCGGGCATCCACGACTTGGTCTAAGGCAGCAAAGACGTGGATGGCCGGGATTCTGGCGTGAAGACGCGCTTCGCGCTTTTGTCCGGCCATGACGCAGGAATATTTGCCATGCACGACATCAAATGGATCCGCGATAATGCTGCCACTTTCGACGCCGGGCTGAAGCGGCGCGGGCTGGAGCCGCTGTCCGCGTCGCTGCTGGCGATCGACGAAGAGCGCCGCGCGGCGATCCTTAAATCGGAGCAGGCGCAGGCGCGGCGCAATTCCGCATCGAAGGAAATCGGCGACGCCAAGAAGGCGAAGGATGACGCGCGCGCCGCAAAGCTGATGGCCGAGGTCGCTGAGCTCAAGACCACGATGCCGGAACTCGAATTGGCGGCAAAGACGGCGGACGATGAACTTGCCAAAGTGTTGGAAGGGATTCCGAATCTCCCGCTCGACGAGGTGCCCGATGGTGTCGACGAGCACGGCAATGTGGTGCGGCATCATTTCGGCGCCGTGCGCAACTATGCGTTCGCGCCGAAACCGCATGACGATCTCGGCGGCGCGCTGGGCTTCATGGATTTCGAGGCCGCGGCAAAGCTGAGCGGCGCGCGCTTTGTCGTGCTGAAGAAGGGGCTGGCGCGGCTGGAGCGCGCGATCGGGCAGTTCATGCTCGATCTCCACACCAACGAGCACGGCTACACTGAAATCAATCCGCCGCTGCTGGTGCGTAACGACGTGATGTACGGCACCGGGCAGCTGCCGAAGTTTGAAGACGATCAGTTCTGGACCATCAAGGGTGAATTGCTCGCCGCTGTCGATGAAGATGCTATCGCAGCAGTTGATGGTATTGAAGCGCCAATGGCGTATGCGGGGCTCCTTGACAAATTAAGGAACGAACGTCTTGGTCTCATCCCCACCGCCGAAGTGCCGCTGACCAATCTCGTTCGCAAATCCATCCTCGACGAGAAGGAATTGCCGATGCGGCTGACCGCGCTGACGCCGTGCTTTCGCGCCGAGGCAGGCGCTGCCGGACGCGACACCCGCGGCATGATCCGCCAGCATCAATTCACAAAGGTCGA
>JBGQCE010000123.1:0-8133 GCA_041495185.1 Bradyrhizobium sp. | reverse complement strand
GGCCGACTTTACCCTGACGTTCCGGCGGTTGAGCGACGCCGCGGCCGATCCCGACGGTGATCGCAATGTCCGGCAATTGTTCGCCGATCCTGCCGCCTATGACGAATGGGGGTTGCGCTGGCGGCAACGGATCGGCGAAGAGCCGCAGGATCAGGCTCTGCGGCAGACCGCGATGCAGTCGGTCAATCCCGCGTTCATTCCGAGGAACCACAGCGTCGAAGCAGTCATCGAAGCCGCCGTGAACCGGGACGACTTCGCGCCTTTCGAAGAGCTTCTGACCGTCCTGTCGAACCCGTACCAGGATCAGCCCGCCTGTGCGGCCTATGCGGAGGCGCCAGAACCGCACCAGCGCGTGCTTCAGACGTTTTGCGGGACGTGAATCGTTAACCCCACTTCTTAAGCGCGCATGCACCATTTGCTCACGCGCTTGCGCACGTGGTTCTGCGAATTAAGAAACGGTCAATTGCATCCCTACAAATCTATCGGTTTGTTGGGGGATTGCCGTGGACGCTTTGGTATTTGAATTCATGGGACTGGCGATGCTCGCGCTTTGTGTCGTCGTGCTTGCCGTTCCGTCGTCGCGGCGGCCGCCTGCCCGGCACATCAGCGACTACTGACCGATCCCATTCCAGGCGAATGTATCAAACGCAGCCGCGCCATCAGGTGCGGCCGGCGGCTTGAGCCCCGCCAAAAAGTCCCGTCAGCCGAAAATTCAAGGCTCGAATTCGTCGCAAGACCCTTGACATATCAGCGCTTTCGGCAGAACGCCGTCTTAAGAAGCGTTATGGACTGTTCATGGATCTGATTACCACCACTTCGGAACTCGCCGCTGTTTGCACCCGCCTCGCCAGGCATCCGGTCATCACCGTCGATACGGAATTCCTGCGCGAAACCACCTATTATCCCCTGCTCTGCGTCGTGCAGATGGCGAGCGCGGACGAAGCGGTCGTGATCGATACCCTGGCCGAGGGCATCGACCTCAAACCGTTCTTCGCGCTGATGGCCGACGAGAAGGTGCTGAAGGTTTTCCACGCCGCCCGTCAGGATATCGAAATCGTCTGGCATCAGGCCGGCATCGTTCCGCACCCGATCTTCGACACCCAGGTCGCGGCCATGGTGCTCGGCTATGGCGATTCCATTGCCTATGACCAGCTGGTCGAGCGCATCACCGGCCATCGCCCGGACAAGACCCATCGCTTCACCGACTGGTCGCGCCGGCCCTTGACCGAAGACCAGACGCACTACGCGGTCTCCGACGTCACCCATTTGCGCGATGTGTTCGCCGCACTGGACACCGATCTCAAGAAGCGCGGGCGCAGCGATTGGGTGAGCGAGGAAATGGAGGTTCTGACCTCGCCGAAGACCTACGACTTCCACCCCGAACGCGCGTGGGAACGGCTGAAAACGCGGGTCCGCAAGCCGAAGGATCTCGCGGTGCTGATGGAAGTCGCGGCATGGCGCGAACAGGAGGCACAGAGCCGCGACGTTCCGCGCAGCCGCGTGCTGAAGGACGACGCCGTCGGCGACATCGCGACCCATGCGCCGACCAGCCTCGAGCGGCTGGCCAATTTGCGCTCGCTGCCGAAAGGTTTTGACCGCTCGAAATGGGGCGCCGATATCGTGGCTGCCGTGCAGCGCGGCATCGCGCGCGATCCCGCCAGTTTGCCGAAAATCGAAAAGCCGCGCGGCAATTCAAACGGTGCGGCGATCGTCGAGCTCCTGAAAGTACTGCTGCGGATGACGTCCGAGCGTCACGCCGTCGCCAGCAAGGTCATCGCAACCGTCGACGATCTGGAACAGATCGCGGCTGACGATAATGCCGACGTAGCGGCGCTGCACGGCTGGCGCCGCGAACTGTTCGGCGACGCGGCGCTGTCGCTGAAACACGGCCGGCTGGCGCTCGCGATCGAAAAGGGTCGCGTGGTCAGGGTCGATCGAAATTGACGTTCTCTCGCTGCGTCTGAAGCGCTTTTCGGATCCGCGCGCAGAAGCGCTACCCCGCCGCGTCGTTTCCCTCTTCCTCCGCAGCGGCTTTGATCGCTTCCGATACCTCGACCAGAACCATCGATAGAATATAAGCGCTTGTCGGCAGGTTCAGTTGCCGCGCTTTCACGATCGCCGTCGCGATTCCGATCGCCAGCTCGTTGAGATCGTCCTCGCGGGTCACCATAAGCGATGGCGCCGATTTCTCGTCATACCGCGATCTTGCCGCCTGCTCCGACGAGGTCGGAGCTTTCCTGAATACCGGCGAAATTGCCGATGACTTTAACGACCGCCAGTTTGTACGAAGCGGCATCGCCGACACCGGCACGCCTGCAGGCGATCGCATCGCTGACGATCTGATAGCGATGGCTGCGGTGAAACCCGTCGACAACGGTCGACAGAATGGTTTCATCGAGCGAAAACCCCATCAGAACGCAGCGAATGTTTCTCATATTCGACATGTATTCGGCGAACCGCGTCGAACTGTAGGCCGACGGCAGCGGATGCTCGAAGGTGAGCTCCCCCGGTCGCGGTTTGAGCTCCGCAATCCAGTTCGTCAGGTTCGACGCCGGATTGAACCACGCGGCCTGGGCGATCCGCTTCAGATGCATGACCGGCCAAAGGTTGTCGCGCCACAATGTCATCAATTCGAGACAGCGCGACGTGATCGCTTCCGCGTCCGATATCACGTGGCTGCGGCCTTCGGTGAGATACTCGGTCTGAAGATCGGCGCAGACGAGGATCGGCGGATCGTCATTGATGGAAGCCATCATCTTTCTGCTCGAAATTATGTTTGAGCCAAAGCCGGCGTGCCAAGCGGAGAGGTCACAGCGCGCCCCGATGAGATGTCAAGAACGCCGGGCCTGTCCCAATCGCCTTCGGGACGAATGATGACGTAGGGATCGCTATCGAGCGTGATGGCATCGGCGCCCGGCTCGATGTCGAGCACCATTTCGGTGTAGGAGAAATCCGAAAAGGTGATCTTGCGGTTATGACCGAGAGGCCTGGCGCCGAAATGCGCCCAGAAATCCACCAGCCGGTCCTGCGCCTGACCGTAGATCTTCCGGAACCCCTTGCGCTTGACGTAATCGACGCTTGCCTGCACCAGTTTGAACGATACGCGCGAGCGCCGGTACTGATGGCGGACGGCGAGACGTTCGACCTTGGCGAACTCGCCAAAAAACCGTACCCGAAGGCAGCCCGCGGGTTCCTTGCCGACAAATCCGATGAAGTGCGCCGCGACCAGATCGTTGCCATCGAATTCCTCCTCGATCGGGCAATCCTGCTCGGCAAGGTAGACGGCGGCGCGAATGGCCGTGACCAGCATGAGATCGTTGGGATCGCGCGCGATGCGGATCGAAATTGCGCGCGGATTCTGGTTGGCCGGCGATGGGGGTCTACTGCCGTGCATCTGCAAAACTCCCTGCTGAGACATTCGACGCCGCAATATTCGGTGGAAGCCGGTTCCAGGGCCGCTCATAACACCACAGCTCGCGCTGGAAGCTCGGTATCTGCCTGAAGCCAATTGCGATCAGCAAATCGCGGCCCGCTGGCGTCGATGGCTGGGCGAAATAATCCGCGCCGCTAAATCGCGGCCCTCTCAGATACTCCGCGACATTTCCCAATCCGACGACGGCGCGCCCGTAACCGGCGAGAGCCCAGACATAGATAGCCGATGCTTCCTCGTCGGGGCGCGCCAGGAACTCGCGGCTCGGGTTCTTCAGATCGATGTCGTCGAGCAAAAGGGCATCATGCCCGCGGCAATTGAGATAGAGGAACGCTATCCCGCCGAGCAGATTCCCCCCACGCTGAAAAACGAAAATCGACTCCGGGTCTTCGCGCAAAAAATGAGCGAGACCTGCTTCGGTAGCATTGACCCCCGGAATTTCGCGCCGGGCAATGGCCACCAGTTCGGGCAGCTGCCCACGCGTCGCCAGTCCGACGGTGATCACGGAGCTTGGCGAAAGCCGATCAAGCTCGTGCCGAGCGGCTAAATCCCCACTTCCTCGAAACAATTTCTGCATTTAAGGTCCCATACGTGTAACTATCATCATACCTGACGGGGGGTGGCGGGTATGCCGCAAGTTTTGCATCGGGGTGCTGCACCAATGCAGCGCAAGAAGACTGAAGAAACCCTCAACGCGTCATGGGAAGATTTACGCGCATTTCTCCTATGTACGCGGCATCAGAGCTTCAGGAACGCCGCGGACGTGCTGGGACTGACCGGCACCACCCTGATGCGGAAGATTGACAGGCTCGAAGAAGAACTCGGATTCAAACTCTTCATACGCGACCAGTCGGGACTATCGCTAAGCGATGAAGGGCGAGCGTTGCTGTTCGATGTCGAACAGATGGAGCGTCTCAGCTTCAATATCTTTCGCCGCGCCTCAATGTCGACGGACATACACGGCTCAGTGCGCGTCGCTGTGACAGAAGGACCCGGGAACTTCTGGGTTCTTCCCAGGCTGATCGATTTTCAAAAAACCTACCGAAAGATCATGGTCGATCTGCGTTGCGCGATGGAGCAAGCCGATGTGTCGCGTCTGGAGGCGGATATTTCAATTCAGTTTGAGCGACCGACAAATCCGGACCTGATCGTCACCAAGCTCGGCAGGCTTCACATCTACACCTTTGCGTCGGAAGCATACCGCGATGCCTACGGGCTGCCCAAATCCCTATCGGATCTCAGGAATCACCGGATCGTCAAGCAGCATGGCGTGCAGCTCGACGAGACCGGCTATGCGCGAATCCTGGGATTGGAATCACTGGAAGGGATCGTCGGCATATCGACCAATTCCAGTGTCGCGGTCCTCTACGCGATCGAACGCGGCGCCGGGGTCGGATTTCTGCCGACGTCAGCGATTGCGCTCGGCGCGCCTCTCGTCGCCATTGATCTTGGGATCAATTATCACATGGACTTGTGGCTTACCTATCACAAGGAGTTTCGTAATTCCGACCGCCATAAGATCGTTATCAACTGGCTGAAAAGTATTTTTGATCCCAAGGTTTACGCATGCTTTCGGGATGAATTCATCCATCCCAACGACCTTACGGCGCTGATGGCCGGATCGCGCGAGAATTTCGGACTCCAGGGATACGCAGCGCCGAAGCCATTCTCTGAATGAACGGGCTTCGCCGGCCCAAATCGGCGCCTGTCGAAGCAACCGCTACCACTTCAACTCGATGCCGAGCGTCCCCTGGTGCGACTGCATGGCAGCGCGAAACTTGCCGTCATAGTTGACATAGAGCCGAGCGGTATTGCTCAGGCTGAGTGAGGCGGACGCGCCGGCATCCGCTCCATATCGGCTTTCGCCGATGCCCTGCACGGTGATGCTCTGGGCGCCGAGGCTGACGGTGATCGAACTGAAATTCTGCACGACATTGTCGACGAACTTGCCGTAGGCGGACAGATCGAAAACCTTTCGATCTGATATCCAGTAGTGCCCGATCTCCGCGCCCACGAGCAATCGCGCACGCTCCGCGGTCGCGCCGCTCGCCATCACCGGGTCGAGACCGCCGATTTCCTGCAGCGATCCGGTCGCAGCGCGGACATATTCGAACGCGGCCTTCGGCACGATACGGCTCTGGTCCATGTTCCAGTAGTAGCTGAGCTCGGTCAGCGCACCGTCGATGTGAGCGTTGTAACCCGCGCTGGCGATGCCGAACCCGGTGTCCCGGCTCGAATTGATCCTGCCGAAGCCGTGAACCAGCGCGATGGCCCAGGTCCACGGCCCCTTGTCGACCGAAGCGTTGAACCCGAGCTGGGTCAGATCGAGCGTTGCCGACTGCAGCGCCAGGGGAACGTCGATCGCGGTTCGGCTTTGATCAACCGAAAAGCCGACATTGACGCCGGGTGCAACGCGCGCGCCGATCCCCGCGACGCCGCCCCAGGTCTGACGCCGATCGCCGACGAAAAAGCCCAGCGGACCGTTCCTTGCCGAGATTCCATAGGCCTCGGCCCAGGTCCGGTATGGCGGGGCGTCCGTTGCTTCGGAGGCACCGCCGCCCCCTGGATTGTTTCGCAGCGCGCCGCGAAATCCGGATGACGCCTGGTTTCCAAGGCGCTCGAGGAAACTACTGCCGAGATTTGCCACGGTCGCACCGGCCGACACGTCGGAATTGACCTCGGTAAGGGTTGGCATGGGAGTCGGGGCTGGCGCCGGCAGGAAGGCGGTCTGCGCCTGAGCCGGCGGTGACTGCGCCGCGACCGCCAGGATGAGGGCGAAAACGATGGCGATAGCCCTCGCAAGCCTGTCGCCCGTCCCGGTCTCCTTTGCTCGCGAAGGTCGCGATGAGCAGCACATCAATGCTATCCCCAAAAGGAGCGCCAACTCGACAAAACTGCGGAATCCCATCGGCCCGCGCCGATTTGCCCTCAGTTCGCAGGGAGCGTCAATCGGTCATGGCGCCGAGCAAGGGGCGATTGCCGGACATTGTTGTTCCGTTGCCACAGGTCGCGAAGGCGATCCCGTCGCCGGTTCGATTTCCTGAGCCGCGCCAGAAGCTTGCTAACGCGCAAATTTCGTGTTGCAATATCAGGTACAATCGGATTTAGGCCGATCGACTGTGCGTTTCGCGACTAAGAAATTGAGCAGACATCCGAAAAGCCCGCTTGTGGCGTGGCACGCAAAAAGCGTGGCCGCGTCTTTTTTATGTCTAGACCAGGAGACAGGCGATGCAAAAAGGCACCGTCAAGTGGTTCAACCCGACCAAGGGATATGGGTTCATCAAGCCGATGGCCGGCGATAAGGACGTGTTCGTCCATATCTCGGCGGTCGAGCGCGCCGGGCTCAGCACCCTCAACGAAAATCAGGTTGTTGAATATGACCTTGTGGAAAATCGCGGCAAGAGCTCCGCAGAGAATCTGAAGGTCTCTTAAACCTCGTCACGATCCGCGCAAGCGATCAATGCACCCCCCGGCCTTTGCCGGGGGATTTTATTTTCGGTCCGTCAATCAGCGCCTGTCACGCGAGCATCCGGCGTTCGCGTGCCCTGATGATGCCGACAACCGTCTCATTGACGGGTGTCGCTACCCCGAGTGGTTTGCCTAGGCGCGGGATTGCGCCGTTGATGGCGTCCACCTCGCAGCGGCGGCCGGCGTCATAATCCAGCAGCATCGAGGGACGCGCATCAGGAATTTTGCCGCCGAGTTTGCGAATGTGCTCGATGGGATCGCCGACGTTCAGCTTGATATTCGATGCCTTCGCCACGGCGATCGCTTCTTCGGCGCAGCCCCTTGCCACGCTCCAGGCGTCGGCGTCGGCGAGTCGCGACAGGGCAGAGGTGCGGCGTCATCTCCGCATCCGCGCCCGAAAGCGAGGGCTGGAGAGTTTGGGAGAACGTGGCCAGCCCTCGCCGTCTTTCGATCCAAACGCGGAGTGAGGCGAGCAACCATGATGATTGGACGCAAATGGGAATACAGCGATGATCGATGGCGGCTGTGCCGGGTCAACGGCGCGTCCGTCGTCTCGCTGATCGAAGTCGTCAGGGACGAGACCTATCCGACCATGTGGCGCATCCACGAGGACAACGGCAACGTCTCCGATCTGCTCAACTTGACGAGAGCTAAAGATGCGGCTGCAACTTGGGCGCAAGTCAAACGCTCTAAGCCTCTAGCGAAGCCACTGGATAGGGTTTCGCGTCGGGCCGCTGGTAGGACAGCGGGCAAAGCCGTGAAGGCGACGGCTCGCGCTGTCGCGGACGCTCCGCCGTATCACGACAGCCAACCGACCACCGCATCGGTGTGCTGCCCCGTGTCGCCGCGCTCGCTCGGGCAGCGGAATGATCGGCGCGCGCTGTGAAACCGGAAGTCTCGTTGGCCTTCGTCAAATGCTTGATAGCGTTCGGCAAAGCGGGCATGGGGACCCCCCCATTCGTTCACCGGGTCCTACAAGAGCTTGGAATATCGCGGGGATAGCGCCACGGCCCGGTATCGGCGTATTTGGTATCGCGAAAACCTTGGTTCCGTTGCGCAGATGGCCCGGTCGCCCGGCCTGAGCAACGAGGGTGGCCTTCTCATCCGGTGCATTCGCGTGTGCAGCAGTCGAAGCGTTGTGGTATAATCCGTCCACTTGAAGGATAGAAGATGGACTATCTAACCATCGCCGTTATCGCAATCGCAGTCGCGCAAGCACTGACGATACTTCTCTC
>JBGQCE010000122.1:0-8156 GCA_041495185.1 Bradyrhizobium sp. | reverse complement strand
TACATGATAAAAGATGTCTGAAACATATCTTTTAATGCTTGGTGTCTGGCTGTGCGGCTTTTGGGACGTTATCAGGGAAGAAACGGCGAGATCGAGATCGTCGAATGTTCGTGGGACGGCACCCGCATCTATTTCGAAGAGGGCGTCAGGCAGAGCCAGGCGACGCCCGATGGTGAAAGCGTGTTCACCTACGTCAAGCTCATGGATGAGCTTCTGTACGGGTCGACAAACATACTTGTCCTGGGATGCGGCGGCGGAAACCTTGCCACCAGGCTGGCCCGTCTCGGAAAAAAGCTGACGATCGTCGACAACAATCCGATCAGCTTCGTGATCGCTCAAAGGTATTTTGGGCTGCCCGACGATCTCTCATGCATGGTCACCGATTTCCGGAAGTTCATCTATGACGACATTGCTCTTTACGACGGCATCGCGATCGATGTCGGCGGCCCGGGCTTTCGGTTCGACGATGAGTTCGATGTCGAGACCTGCGACGCCATCCGCGCCCGCCTGGCGCCCGGCGGGCGCATCGTTATGAATGTGATGGTAGCGAACGATATCGATCCCACACCAGATCGGATAGCAGCGCGGCTCGCCGGCGACAGCCTGCGGGTGTGGATCGTCGATGAGCAGGGCATCGAAGACCGCAATGCGATCATTGCCTGCGTGCCGGAAAGGCAGTTGAAACCGCGTTCCGCACTCCACGATGTGATGCGCAACACGCATGAGCACTGGTCGATCCGGCGCGGGAGACTGCGTGGCCGCGACCTGGCCTGCGGATCGCGCAATTGGTGAGCGGCAGGATCCTTCAGACCGCCTGCGCAATCCGTTCCCGCGACGCCGGAAGCAGCTCGCGGGCGAATATGCCCGCGGAGTGAAGCACCTCCTGCTGCGACAGATCGCCGAAGGAAAACTGCGTGATGAAATAGCTCGCCCCCGCTTCGCTCGCCATTCTTCCCACATATTCGCGGATCGTGCCGGGAGAGCCTGCGATAGCGCCGCCATTTTTGACCACGGTATCGAAGTCTTCCGGAATCCTCGCATAGCGCGGCTGCGTTCCGTGCTTCTTCCAGAGCTTCATGAAGCTCGCGTAAAACAACGGCCAGGCGCGACGTCCGAGCTCCATCGCTTCCCGATCGGTATCGGCCGCCACCACGAAACGGTTGATTCCGAGCAACGGGATATCATCCGGCGAATTCCCCGAAGCTGCCCATTCGGCACGATAGCGATCGGTGATTTCACGAATTCTCGCAACCGGCCCGCCGCAAACCACATTGATCCGGTTTTGGGCGGGCCACACCGCGCCCTCGGGCACGGGAACCGCGTACCAGAACGGCGGATGCGGAAGCTGCGCGGGTTTCATTTCGATCGGCACCTGTTCGAAACGATAGTGCTTGCCCGTGAAGCTGACCTCCGGCTGCGTCAGCGCCTGCTTGATGACGTTGTAGGCCTCGACATACATGGCCGGCGCCTTCTCCGGATCGACGCCGAAATATTCCAGTTCGTGCGCAGACGCGCCGCGGCCGATGCCGACGTCGAGCCGCCCGTTGCTGAGCTGGTCGAGCATGCAGATTTCTTCGGCGAGCCGCAGCGGATGATGGGCAGGTAACACATATACCAACGGTCCAAGGCGCAGACGCTTGGTGCGCTGTGCAATCGCGGCAAGAAATACGCTCGGCGACGGCGTCAGGCTTAGCGGCGTCGAATGGTGCTCGCTCATGTGGTAGGTCCGAAATCCGGCCTGATCGTAGAATTCGATCAGTTTCAAACGGTTTTCGTATTGCTCGCCGAGCGGATAAGGCCCGTGGTCGTTTTGATCGAATATGCCGAACTGCATCGCACCACCTGTTCCTGGATCGTATCGATCGTCTTGCCTTGCCTGCCGTTACTCGTTCGACACGACGCGTTTCAGCGACATCGATGCAAGAGCTGCGGCGATCATGATGACGGCCACCCCGGTCAGGCTCACCCCTGGGACGCTCTGGGTTGAGAGTGTCATCTGCCGTTTCCCCCCGCTTGTGACTTTTTTTCGAACTATGCCCGCTGACCAGCCGCGATGGCCACCGGTATTCGCGAGGGGAGAAATAAAGTGCTATGCGCAGCCAGGCCGCAGGGGAAATGCAGGCGCCATGTAATGTCGCGCCGCGCGCTTTGGCTACAGCGCGTGTTCCTGGAGCGGTACTCGCCGGATGACCTTGAAAGTGCTCGGGAAAAAAGGCAAAACGCCTGATGATGTCTTGGTCGGAGTGGCAGGATTTGAACCTGCGACCCCTGCGTCCCGAACGCAGTGCTCTACCGGGCTGAGCCACACTCCGACAAGAACGCGGCTTATAGCCTTGGGTTTCGCACACCGCAAGAAGCCGAATTAAGGACGCCAAACCCGGTGAATGTGGGCCTGACAACGCAGATTCTACCCGCCGGTGAGGCCGCCGTGGCCGCGGCCGCGCGTTGTCTCGCCGGAGGCGGGCTGGTCGCGTTCCCGACCGAGACCGTCTATGGCCTCGGCGCCGACGCCACCAACCCCGCCGCGATTGCGCGGCTCTATCAGGCCAAGGGCCGACCGGCGTTCAATCCGCTGATTGCCCATGTCGGGGATCTCGGGGCTGCGATGCGGATCGCCCGCTTCGACGAAAGAGCGATGGCGCTGGCCGAGGCCTTCTGGCCGGGACCGCTCACGCTGGTGCTGCCGAAGACAAAGGACTGCGCCGTGGCCGATCTCGCCACCGCCGGGTTGGAGACGATCGCGATCCGGGTGCCCGCGCACGCAATAGCGCGGGAAATCCTGCGCGCGTTCGGCGGGCCGGTGGTGGCGCCGTCGGCCAATTTGTCGGGCCACGTCTCGCCGACCACGGCCGCTCATGTGCAAAGCGACCTCATGGGGCGGATCGATCTGATCGTCGATGGCGGCCCGGTCGAAGTCGGGGTCGAATCCACCATTGTCGGATGCTTCGACGAACCGATGTTGTTGCGCCCCGGTGGCCTGCCGCGCGGCGAGATCGAACGCGTGCTCGGCCGCGCACTGGTGCAGCCGCCTGAGGATACAGACAGCGACACCGGCCAGCCCCTGGCGCCGGGCATGCTGGCCTCGCATTATGCGCCGCGCACGCCGGTGCGGCTTAATGCGGAGCGAGTTGAGGCGGGCGAAGCGCTGCTGGCGTTCGGCTCATATGCAGTGCCGGGAGTTGACGCGGCGGCCGCGGTGATGAATTTGTCCGCGCGCGGCGATCTCAATGAGGCCGCCGCCAATCTTTTCGGCTATCTTCGTGCGCTCGACGCCAGTGGCGCGCGCGCCATCGCCGTGATGCCCATTCCGCATGACGGGCTCGGCGAAGCGATCAACGACCGGCTGCGCCGCGCCGCGATGGGGCGGGAACAAGGAACGCAAGAGACTAACAAGAGACAAAGATGAATATCGTCCAACCCGCAACCCCTCCGCTCTCGCCCGAACTGATCGCGCGGTTTCGCAAGATCGTCGGCGACAAATATGCGGTGACGGAAGCGGCTGACATCGCGCCCTACGTCACCGAGGAGCGCGACCTGTTTCACGGGCGCTCGCCGCTGGTGTTGCGGCCTGGCTCGACGGCCGAAGTCTCCGCGATCTGCAAGCTTGCCACCGAGCACAGGATCGCGCTGGTGCCGCAGGGCGGCAATACCGGACTTGTCGGCGGCCAGACCCCGCATAATGGCGAGGTGGTCGTCTCGACGCGGCGGATGGACAAGATCCGCGACATCGATACCGCGTCCAATACCATGACCTGCGAGGCAGGCGTGGTGCTGCAGGTCGCGCAGCAGCGCGCTTCCGAGGTCGACCGGCTGTTTCCGCTCTCGCTCGGCGCGGAAGGAAGCTGCACCATCGGCGGCAATCTCTCCACCAATGCCGGCGGCACCACGGCGCTCGCCTATGGGGTTGCGCGCGAGATGGCGCTCGGGCTGGAAGTGGTGCTGGCCGACGGGCGCATTCTCAACGGGCTGTCGAAACTGAAGAAGGACAATACCGGCTACGATCTGCGCAACCTCTTCATCGGCGCCGAGGGCACGCTCGGCATCATCACCGCGGCGACGCTCAAACTGTTTCCGAAACCGCGCGCGGTGGAAACCGCCTTCGTCGGCCTTAAGTCGCCCGCGCAGGCGCTGAAGCTGCTCTCGATCGCGCAGAACGAGGCCGCCGGCACGCTGACCAGTTTCGAGTTGCTTTCCGACATCGCGGTGGATTTCAGCGTGCGTCACGGCATCGATATCCGCGCGCCCCTCGCGAGCGAGCATCCCTGGTACGTACTGATGGAACTGTCGTCGCCGCGCGATGACGCCCGCGCCACGCTGGAAGCGATCCTGGCGCAGGGGCTTGAGGAGGCAATCGTCGATGACGCGGTGATAGCAGCGAACCTCAGCCAGCGCAGCGCGTTCTGGAAGCTGCGCGATGAGATGTCCGCCGCGCAAAAGCCGGAAGGCGGCTCGATCAAGCATGACATCTCGGTGCCGGTGGTCGCGGTGCCGGACTTCATCGCGGAAGCTAATGCCGCTGTGGTGAAACTGATACCGGGCTCGCGGCCGGTGCCGTTCGGTCATCTCGGTGACGGCAACATCCATTACAATGTCAGCCAGCCGATCGGCGGCGACGCCGCGGATTTCATGGGCCGGTGGCACGACGTCAATGCTGTGGTGTTCGACATCGTGCTGCGGTTGGGCGGATCGATCTCCGCCGAGCACGGTATCGGCGTGCTCAAGCGCGACGAACTGCCCGAGGTAAAGGACAAGGTCGCGATCGAGCTGATGCGCTCCATCAAGACGATGCTCGATCCGCTCGGCATCATGAATCCCGGCAAGGTACTGTAAAGAGAATTGTTCCTCAGAGCGTGACACTAGAAGGGATCGTCATTGCGAGCTAAGCGAAGCAATCCAGCGGCGGGTAAAGACTGGATTGCTTCGTCGCTTTGTTCCTCGCAATGACGGCAGGGAACTCCAATGACCGTTTCCGACCGCATCCGCGTCCAGAACGTCCGCGTACTCTCGGACAATCATTACACCCTGAAAACCACCACCTTCGAATGGCGGCGCGGTAACGGCGAGTGGCAGATCCAGCACCGCGAGACCTACGACCGCGGCAACGGCGCCACGCTGTTGCCCTACAATCTGGCGCAGCGCAGCGTGGTGCTGGTGCGGCAGTTTCGCTATCCGGCCTACGTCAACGGTCATGACGATCTCCTGATCGAGGCCGCGGCGGGTCTATTGGATGACGAGTCTCCGGAAGTGCGCATTCGCGCCGAGGCGGAAGAGGAAACCGGCTATCGGCTCGGCGAAATCCGCAAAGTGTTTGAAGCCTTCATGAGCCCGGGCTCAGTGACCGAAAAACTGCACTTCTTTGTCGCGGAATACGAACCTCACATGCAGATCGGCAGCGGCGGCGGCATCGCCGCCGAGGGCGAGGACATCGAGGTGCTGGAATTGCCGATCGATCAGGCGCTGGCCATGATCGGCGACGGCCGTATTGCGGACGCCAAAACCATCATGCTTTTGCAATATGCGGCGTTGAATATTTTTAGGTAGAACAGACAATTTGCAAACTCGTCATCGCCGGGCTCGTCCCGGCCATCCACGTCTTTGCAAACTCTCAAAGAAGAAAGACGTGGATGCCCGGCATCGCAGACAAGTTTACGCAGTCTGCGCAGAGCAGACTACTGTCGCCGGGCATGACGAATGATATATCCCAGCCACCAATTAAAACAACGACCCCTGCCCGTCATCGTCGGATATGACCGCCGCCGGCTTTCGCGGCGCGGCTTTCCTTGAAGGCTTCGGTTCCTCCGCCGCGATCTCTTCGGCTGATATCGGCAGGATCAGTTGCGCATCGTCATTGGCGACGCGATTGACCCTTGAGGAGACCTCGTGCCAGACGAACTCGCCTTCGCCGGGTGACGTCAGCAATTCCATTACCGCCTCCGCATCGCTCACGCGGCAATCGAGCCAGCGATCGAAATCATCTGCAGCAATCGTCACGGGCACGCGGTGATGCAGCACCGCAAGGTCGGCGCTCGCGGGCGCGGTGACAATCGCCACCGTATCGAGCTCCTCGCCGTTCGGGCCGACCCAGGTTTCCGCAAGCCCGGCAAGGCCCATCGGGCGCCCGTCGCGGCGATGGATGAAGTAGGGCCGTTTGCGCTTTTCGGAAGCCTGCCATTCGTAGTAGCCATCCGCCGGGATCAGGCAGCGCCGGCGCCTGATCGCGTTCTTGAAGGCCGGTTTTTCCTTGACCGTTTCGGCGCGCGCATTGATCAGCAGGGTAAATTTACTGACGTCCTTGACCCAGGCGGGCAACAGGCCCCAGCGCATCAGCCGGAAATGCCTGATGCCGTTTTCGACGATAATCACGGGTATCGGTTGTGTCGGCGCAATATTGTGCCGGGGCGGGAAATTGGGCTGTTCGATATAGCCAAAAATCTGCCGCAAGGCCGCCGGCGGCGATGTAATTACGAAGCGTCCGCACATTCTGTGGTCCAGATAGGCATCCGTTCAGCACCTTTTAACCCCGACCGTCAACACTGCGGGAGATGACATCGATGGCCACCAATCCCGCACGATCCGATCGCCAGATGCCGCGCCAGACGGGGCCGGACGAGCAGGCGCGGGCTGCGCAATTGGCGGCCGCCAACATCAATCCCCGCACCGGCCTTGCCACCGATTATCTGAATCACTTCAACGAAGCCATCATGCTGCTCGAGATGATCCCGGACATGCCGGAATGCGCCGAGGATTTCCTGGGCTGGCAACCGCTGTCCTATCAGGAGCATTTCACGGCATCCAATTTCAGGGCGCGCGACCTCGCGATCTCGGCCTATGATTCCGCCGACGCCGGCATTCGCGCCGAATTCGACAATCTCACCAGCGCAATGACCTCTATCCTGACCGCGGTCGGCGCGGCGATGCGCGAGGCGCGCCAGGACAAGACCCGCGCCACGCTGGCCGAACAGGCCACCGGCTGGGTCAAGCCGCTGGTGATGCTGGCCGGCGGCATCATCAATGGCCATGGCGCCGAGGCCGATGTCGACTACATCATGAATCACTGATGTCCATGGCGTCTCCTGTGCAGCCACCGCATCCCCAGCTTGCCGTCAGCGCGGCGATCTTTCGCGACGATAAAATCCTGCTGGTGCGGCGGGCGCGGTCGCCGGCCAAGGGGTTTTATTCGCTGCCGGGCGGCCGCGTCGAATTCGGCGAAACGCTGCACGCGGCGCTCCATCGAGAAATCGATGAGGAAACCGCGCTGAAGATCGAGATCATAGGCCTTGCCGGCTGGCGCGAGGTGGTGCCGGGAACCACCGGCGGCGGCCATTATCTGATCATGTCGTTCGCGGCGCGCTGGATCGCCCATGAGCCGGTCCTCAACGATGAACTCGACGATTTCAGGTGGCTCGCTCCGGACGAACTCGGCGATCTCAAGGTCACCGGTGGCCTGCAGGAGGTCATCCAGTCGGCCCGGCGCCTGCTCCGGGGCTGACCTCACTAAGCCCCCGTGCCTTGCTTCCAGCGCATTGAAAAGGCATATCGTGCGGGCTCATGCTCAAGCACTTTCTGGCCGCTCTCATCCTCATCTCGGCGTGCATTTCTGGCCCCGCGCGGGCCCAGGATGCGGCGGCGCCGTTCGACGGCGACCTGCAACGGCTGGCCGAGATCCTCGGCACCCTGCATTACCTCAGGGGCATCTGCGGCACCAATGAAGGCCCGAAATGGCGCAATGAAATGCAGGCGCTGATCGACGCCGAAACCCCCTCGGGCGATCGCCGCGCCCGCATGATCGCGGGCTTCAACCGGGGCTATAACGGCTTCCAGCAGACCTACCGGACCTGCACGCCGGCGGCCTCCGTCGCGATCCGCAGATATATCGAGGAAGGCTCGAAGATTTCGCGGGATCTGACCGCCCGCTACGCTAACTAGCGATGCGAACTTCGGATTCGGAACAAGAGATTGATCTTATTCCAAGCCGTTAACCTTTCCTAAAGAACTGGTCTAGGCGGCCCCGTGGCGCATGCTAAACCTCGCGCGTTCGATGCGCTCCGCCCTGGATCGCGCACAGCCTGTTGAGTTTCATGAGCCATCCAGTGTCCTTCACGACCGCCCGCGACCCGCTGCCCGATCACGAACAGAAGCAGGCCGCGCTCAGCTAT
>JBGQCE010000121.1:0-8163 GCA_041495185.1 Bradyrhizobium sp. | reverse complement strand
CAAAAAGATCAGCGCGGAGACAAATGCGGTTCGTCGCATGGTCAGCCTGCCGGCCGTCACCAACGCTATGACGAGAAAGCCGAGCGATCCAAGAAAATACGCGCCTGCGGCATCAAACCCAAAGACAAACGGCTTGCCATGCTGGTCGTCCCACTGCTGCAAGAGAGCCACCGTTGTTGCGGCAGTGCCCAACAGCACGATAATGCCAGTCGTACAAATAAATGATAAAAGGCCTGAATAAATATCGGCGCGGGATACAAAACGGCATATCGGATAGGCGGCCAGGGAGAGAACAAGTAACTCGTACTCTCTTGCGTTGCTGGTCCATCCATTGAAGACGAAGGACGACACGATGCAAACCGTCAGCGCGAAAAACAGGTAATCAACAGGCAGCAAAACAACGTAGCGCCGAAAGCATAGCAAGCCTACCGCTACCGTGGTGCCGGTCAGAAGTGCTCCGGTAAAGAGGCTGTTGCCCGAACTTCCCGTTAGACCAAAACACAGAACCAGGACGGAATCAGTCGAAATCAGAATTGCAAAAATCACCCCGAAGATGACCTGTCTAAGGCCACCGTGCGACAGGGGCGCGGGTGCCGTCGAAATCAGCTTGCCGATCGGCAAAGGCATTTATTTTGGCTCCCCCCAGCGACTAATGATCCGGTATCCAGCCAACCTTTGACCGACCAGATGGCGACGCCTAAGTGTATCGATAGACAGCCGCAATGGCTTTCCCGCTTTCCGCTCATGCCACCGTTCCGTTCTTGCGACCGACTCGCGACCTTTTATTTACCAGATAAACGACGATGATCGGCCGGAAATAAGAGCGGGTGACGCTGGCCGAAACATCGAATATAACAAGCCTTCGCCACAGACGGTAAGCAGCGGGTCATGCCGAGCAGACGCTTGATTTCCAGAGCAATGGCGCGGGTTCATCCCATTCAAGGAAACTTCGTCGGATGTCAGACGATCAAGGGGCTCCGATGCAGACCGTTCTGATCACCGGCGGCGCGGGTTTCATCGGCCAGAACCTCGTGCATGCATGGCGCGCGGCGCGCCCGGACGACCGGCTGATTGTCGTCGATGCCATGACCTACGCGGCAAACGTGCGAAGCCTCGAACCGCTGATCGCGGATCGCAGCATCCTGTTCGTCAAGGGCGATATCAGGGACGCGGCTTTGATACGGCGGCTGTTCGACGAGCATAAATTTACGCGTGTCGTTCACCTGGCCGCGGAATCTCATGTCGATCGATCCATCGCCGATCCCGAGGCCTTCCTGCAAACCAATGTGCTCGGCACTTTTGCCTTGCTCAAGGCGGCGTTGGACGCATGGCGCTCGTCAGGCTTGATCGACAGTGCGCGTTTTCTTCACGTGTCGACCGATGAGGTCTACGGATCGCTCGGGCCGAGCGATCCCGCCTTTTCCGAATCCTCGCCCTACCGCCCCAATTCACCTTACGCCGCAAGCAAGGCAGCGAGCGATCATCTGGTGCGGGCGTTCGTTCCTACCTACGGGATGCCGGCCCTGATCACCAATTGTTCGAATAATTACGGTCCCTACCAGCACCCCGAGAAATTGGTCCCACTGATGATTATTCATGCGCTGGAGGGAAAGCCGCTGCCGATCTATGGCGACGGCTCCAACGTCCGCGACTGGCTGCACGTCTCTGACCACTGCGAAGCGCTGATGACCGTGATCGAGCGGGGCCGCATTGGGGAAACCTATAATATCGGCGGCGGCAACGAACGCAACAACCGCGACGTCGTCGGCCTGATCTGCGACACGCTCGACCAGACTTTCACCGCCGATCCAGACCTCGCCTTGCGCTTTCCGTCCTGCCCCGCGGCTTCAGGGGCCACTTGCCGCTCGCTGATCAGCTACGTGACCGACCGGCCGGGCCATGATCACCGCTATGCGATCGACGCCACAAAGCTCGCCCGCGAACTAGGCAATCGAGGCAGCGTCAGTTTCGAAACCGGACTCCGCCACACCGTTCGCTGGTACCTTGACCAGGAAGATTGGTGGCGCGACGTAACCAGCGGCGCCTACAAGGCGTGGATCGACAAGAATTACGGTTTCCGGATCGCGGTCTAGAAGATTATGCGCATCCTCGTGCTCAACGCGGATTATCCGCGTTTCCTGACTTGGCTCTATCGACGCCAGCCCGGACTCGAAAACACTCCCTACGCGACGCAGATGGCAGCGCGGAATGCGAGCCTGTTCGGCGTCGCCGATTTCTATTCAAGGAACTTCGCCGCGTTGGGCCATCCCGCCGCGGAGATCCACGTCAACAACCCGTGGCTTCAGGCCGCCTGGGCACGCGAGCACGGCATGGCGACCGAGACTGCGGAGCCGCCCGGTACTGTCGGGCGCAAGGCGCCTCCGGCGTGGCTGCAGCGCGTCGTGACGCCGTTCAAGCCGATCCTGAGGCCGCTTGCCCGCAAGGTAGGACTGAGCCCCAAACTCGACACGCAGGCCGAGAACATCCTGCTCGCCCAGATCGAGGAATTCAGGCCCGATCTGGTGCTCAACCAGGACATCTTCCATATCGATACCCGCCTGGTCCGGCGCATCAAGGGTATCGGCAACCCGATCCTGGTCGGACAGGTTGGACTGCTGCCGCCGCGCGGCGAAGACTGGACTGTCTACGATTTGATGATCTCGCAATTGCCGAGGATTGTGCAATCATTCCGAGCCGCCGGCGTCCGATCGGAAGTGTGCCATCTCGCGTTCGAGCCGGCCATTCTCGACGCGCTGCCCGCAGCACCCGTGGCGGACATCGATGTCTCCTTCGTCGGCACGGTGTCAGCCGACCACCGGCAGCGGATTGCGTTGCTGCTGGCTGTCGCCGAGCGCTACAATCTCAAGCTCTGGGGAAATCTGCCGCAGGCGCTCCCCGCCTCTTCGCCGCTGCATCGCTGCTTCCAGGGCGAAGTGTGGGGGGCGGACATGTATCAGGTGCTCAGGCGCTCGCGCATCACGCTCAACTCGCATATCGACTTCACCGGCCGGGAGGCCGGGAACATGCGGCTGTTCGAGGCGACCGGGGTCGGCGCGTTTCTGCTGACCGATTTCAAGGACACGCTGGACACGCTGTTTGAGCCGAATCGTGAAGTCGCGGTATGGCGCTCGACCGACGACTGCTGCGCCGCCATCGGTCGCTATCTCGGCGACGACAAGGGCCGCACGGAGATCGCGCGCGCCGGCCAGGCCAGGACCATGGCGCAGCATACCTATCGCCATCGCACCTCCCATATTCTGGCATTGGTAGAAGAATTGCGGACACGGCGATGAGGCTTCCTCCCATCCTAAGGCGGATCGCGAAGCGGGTTGTCGAAGCCACGCCGATCGTACGGCGCCATGTTCTGGCCTCGAGCGATTATCGCGTGCTCGGAGGTCAGGAAGAAGCCAGAGGCATCGCGGCCTCTTCGAGCGGATGGCTCGCCGCGCGCACCGTGCTGCGCCAGGAGCGCGCCTATCAAGGCCTGATTGCGGCCATGAAGCGAGGCGAGCCGCGGCTCGATTTCAAGGTCGCGGCGGAAGCCATTGCCGCAACCGGGATTGCAAATCCGCGAGTGCTCGAGGTCGGCTGCGGGAGCGGTTACTATTCGGATGTCTTTGCTACGCTGCTTCCCGGTGGCGTGCGCTACACCGGCATCGACTACTCCGCCGCCATGATCGCCCGCGCTCGCGCCCATTATCCGTCAACCGCCTTCGAGGTTGCCGACGCGACCAAGCTGCCTTACGCAGACCGTGCGTTCGACATCGTCTTCAACGGCGTATCATTGATGCACATCGTTGATTATCAGGCGGCGATACGCGAAGCCGCGCGCGTCGCATCACGGTACTGCATATTTCACACCGTGCCGGTGTTCGGTGAATATCGAACGACCTTTCTGAGGAAATATGCCTACGGAGCGCCGGTTGTCGAGATCGTTTTCGGAAAGCCAGAGCTGATGTCGTTGTGCCGAGAAGCAGGATTGCGCCTTCAGCGTGAATGGCCCGGCATCCCTTACGATGTGTCGAGCGTGACGGCGCATCATTCGAGCACGGAGACCTACCTGTTCGCTCTCTGATCTCTCATCAGGCGGGCTCAAGACCCGAAGACGATATCGGTCAGAGCGGAGCAACCACGGTCCGCACATAAGGTCCGACAACGTTGTCCAGCAGCATCATCTGCTTGATTTGGGACAAGCTCGCCCATCGATAGATCGACTCATCGATCGTCAACTGGCTCGCGTCCTCGACAAACAAGATCATATTCTCGTTTGATTTCTGCCAGAAACGGCTTCCCTCCTCATTGTGTTTCGATCTGTAGATTACGCGAATATTTTCGGAGGGGTCGAGATATTCAGCAAACCGCGCTCGCCTGGCGCCTTTCAGGCCGCTAATATTTTCCCAGGTACTCTGAATGGTGGGGCAGAATTGCAGATAACCGATGTTGCCGGGATCGGCCTTGGCCTGCAACAGGAACTCGACGCCCTTGACCGTCTCACGGCATAATAGCGCGAGAATACCGCCGCCCGATTGCGTGAAGATCGGCTGATCCCAGCCGGATATCTCTCTCAAGCCCGGTGCGCTTCGTACTCTGACACCCTCGATACGGAAGAACTGACCGGTCGCGCTGTAAATATTGCCGTTATCGGCCCGATGCCAGCCGGCGACATCCCGCAGCGGGATCAACTCGGCAGAGAACGGGACATCCTTTCGCCGCGCCTCCAGCCAATCGAGCAGTTCCGCCGGGTCCTTCGGCTCAAGCGCAAGGGAAGCTTGCAAGCGCTCGCGCAGCCAGCTGATATTTTCCTGATCGGCCACTAGATCGACACTCTCACGACATCGATGACCTCATCGACTTCCTCGTCCTTCAAATGCGGATAAATCGGCAACGAAAAAATCCGTTGGGCCTTTTTCTCCGCAACCGGGAACTGACCGGTACGATAACCGAGGTCTTCATAGCCTCTCATCAGGTGGATCGGCCATCTGTATTGCACGCCGCATTTCAGACCGCGCGCTTCGATGCGCGCCAAAGCTGCGTCGCGATCTCCCGTCGTCTCCACCACGAACAGATGATATACGTGCCGGCCATACTCGTTTTCCTTCGGCAGCCGCAGTTCGCAGCCGGCGAATCCTTGCCTGTATCGGGCGGCGATGTCGCGGCGGCGACCGATCCAGCCATCAATTCTAGGAAGCTTCAGCGCAAGAATTGCCGCGTGAACTTCGTCAAGCCGTGAATTGTAGCCGTGCCTTTCGGCATAATAGGTCTCTTCCATGCCATAGAAACGTAACGAGCGGGCGAGGCGGATGACCGCTTCATCGTCACTCAGCACCATGCCACCGTCGCCATATCCGCCGAGCAGCTTGGTCGGGTAGAACGAAAAGGTCGACGCGGTCCCGACGCTTCCGCATAGTCGGTTTTTATAGAGCGAACCCTGCGATTGGGCGCAATCTTCGATAACCTTCAGCCCGCACCGCTTCGCGATCTCCATCAGCGGATCGAGATCGACGCATTGGCCATACAAATGGACCGGGACGATTGCCTTGGTGCGCGGCGTAATCGCCGCCTCGATTTGACCGACGTCCATCAGGAAATCGTCGTCCCTGATATCGACGAAGACCGGGCGCGCGCCGAGAACCTGAATCGCCGACACGGTCGGGACCGCGGTATTCGGTACGGTGATCACCTCGTCGCCCGCAGCAACCCCTGCCGCCGCAAGTGCGATATAGATCGCATCCGTCCCGCTATTGACCCCGACAGCGCCCCTTACCCCTACATAGGCCGCCATGTCCCGTTCGAAGGATACGCCTTCCGGTCCCAGAATAAGCTGTCCGGACTTGAAAACCCGATCGACGGCAGCGAGAATTTCGTCTCGCAACTCGTCATATTCGCGTCGATAGTCCCAAAATGGAGGCAACATCGGTTACCACTTCATCCAGCGTTTCATCTGCTAATACGCCGTGCCGCGAAAGACAAGAAATGCCCGTCCGGTTACGATGTCCATCAGCTGAAACATGCGAATACCGAAATTCCGCAGCTTGCTTATCAGGTACTGTCTGATGTCGACGACTGCCGATCGACGGTGAGGCTTTGCAGCGGGAACCTGTAAAACCGGATCGACCGCCTTTTCGATCGCCAGCAGCTCATCGATGTAGGGCTTATAGATGTGATTGCGCACGTTCCTGGAAAACGGCGCACGATATTGGCGATGACTGTTGAAAATGAAGCAGCCCAAACCCTTCTTCAGACCCTGAAAGTGGAAAAAGACCAGCGGATAAATTTCGTCGATCATCACTTTGTTGTGGCGAAGATCGATCTGGTAATTGCCCACATTCCAGGGCGCGAGATTTGCCCCGATGTTTTTGATGACTCTCACTCGCGCAGAGCGGCTTGTAAACGAGTCGAGATAACCCTGATCGGCAAAGCGACCTCCATCGACATAGTCATGACACCATTCGATGCATTTTTCCCGCCACCATTTGGTGACTGCAATGCCGTCCGCATCGTTGCGGACCCCTACCCACCCAACATTGTAGGTCCCAAACTTTCGCAGCCTTTGCATTTTGGCTTGGTAACGATGCGGAATTATTGCGACCGCAGCGTCCCGCAATTCCGAATAGATGAAATCGGGCGAGTCGAAGAAAAACAGGTCACCATCGAGATAGGTCACCCACTCGGCGTCGGGCTCGTTCGACAAAACAAAGAGCACCCAGGCCGGCGTGCAGGTGAAGTAATATTCGATGGTGCTGCGCGTCGACCGCGTTGCTGCGACCTCGGGGTCTTCAGCTTCAAACTCCGCGAGCGACCGTGGGATCAGGTTTGGCAGATCGAGCGCGACCAGGGTTCGGTAACACGCATCGCTCAGGCAAAGCACCCAGAGGCGCGCCCCAGGCGCGTGTCGTTGCAGCGAATGATACAGGGCAAGCCCGCGCGGCAGGTAGTTGTGATCGAAATAGGTGCAATAGACGCGGGTTAACATGATGTACTGGTCAGTCAGGCCGCGGAACGCGATGGAAGCGCGATGGCGGAAAGTCAGCGTTGCCCCGCGCCACAAATCATTCCTATAGGAGAGGCCAAAAAGGCGCAATGCGGTCCCTGTAAATCGTTGAAATAATGTGGTTAACGGCGGAACGGATCATCTCGATCCATCTCCATGGCGATGACGGGCGCAGGGCCGGCCCCGTTCGCCCGGGAAATCCGAACTTTTTGACGTGAAAGCATTTTGAGATGTGGAATAACGCGTGTTAACGAGGCCGCTCCGAACGTCAGGTCATATGGCCAGAAAAAGAGCGCGCGTATGGATCGCAAGGGCATCATTTTGGCGGGAGGCCGGGGAACGCGGCTCTATCCGCTGACGCTCGCAACCTCGAAGCAGTTGCTGCCGATCTACGACAAGCCGCTGATCTATTATTCGCTGACCACGCTGATGCTGGCCGGCATCCGCGAACTCCTGATTATCACGACACCGGAAGAGATGGCGCAATTCCAGCGCCTGCTCGGCGACGGAAGGCAATGGGGGATCGAGCTGTCCTATGCGATCCAGGACCACCCCGGCGGAATCGCGGAAGCATTCCTGATCGGCAGGGAGTTTCTCGCCGGCAAGCCGTCGGCGTTGATCCTCGGCGACAACATCTTCTATGGCGACAATCTGCGTGCACTGTTACGCGACTCCGCGCGGCAAACCCGAGGCGCAACCGTGTTTGCATGTTGGGTCGACGATCCCGAGCGTTACGGGGTGATTGAGTTCGACGCCTCCCACCGCCCGTTGCGGATCGTCGAAAAACCGAAAGCGCCGAAGTCGAACTACGCCGTCACCGGTCTTTATTTTTACGACGAGCGCGTTGTCGATGTGGTGCGCGAGATGAAGCCATCTGCGCGGGGCGAACTGGAGATCACCGATCTGAACCAGTGGTACCTTGAACGCGGCGAACTTCATGTCGAGCGGTTTGGCCGCGGATATGCCTGGCTCGACGCCGGCACGCATGAGTCCCTGCTAGAAGCCTCGCAATTCATCCACATCGTCGAGAAGCGCCAGGGCCTGAAAATCGCCTGCCCGGAAGAAGTCGCATTCATGCAGGGGTTCATCAGCGCAGAGCAGCTCTTGCTGCTTGCGGAGCCCATGAAAGCAACAGGTTACGGACAATATCTCATTCGTCAGGCCGGGTTGCT
>JBGQCE010000120.1:0-8243 GCA_041495185.1 Bradyrhizobium sp. | reverse complement strand
CGTCGAACGTGCATAGCTCGCCGCGATGACTCCAGAACACGTTTTCGATATCGAAGGGAGCCGCGTTGAAACGCTCGCCGACCGCGACCACTTCGGGCGGCGCCACGAACAGAAACACCGCATTCGGGTCGATGAAGCGCCTGATCAGCCAGGGGCAGGCGATGCGGTCGATCTTCGGCCGCGCGCGAGTGACCCAGACCGTGCGCCCGTGCGCGTCGCGTGACGGCAGTTTCGATGCCGGCACCAGCGGAAGTTTGGCGGCCTTCCAGCCCTCGAAGCCGCCCTCGAGCGCCTCGGCTTCGACGTGGACATGTCTCAGCCATGCCGCGGTACCCTCTGCGAGCTTCTGGCCGCGCAGGCAGACGACGATCGCCGACCGGCCGGAGAATTCCTCGCCCCAGTCGGCGGCTTCCTGATGGTTGCGTCTGACGGCACCGGGAATCAGCCGCTGGTCGGCGGCAAAGTCCTCGTCGGTGCGCACGTCGATCAGCGCAGGCGTATTCGCCGTGCCGATCAGGCGAGCAAGTTTGTCCGGAGATATCGTTGTAGGGGATGACATGGATGCGCCCTCGTGAAAAAAACGGGACGCGATACTTGGGCATGTCGCCTCGTGGGGGGATCGCAGAGCCCCCATGAGCTGTATTACAGCGAAACCGGCGTGGGCTGTCAATGCGCTTCGCCCGGCTTTGCTGCTCGGGCAAGATGCTTATGCGCGTTACACCGCCGCGACGGCCTCGATCTCGATCATGAAATCCGCGCCATACAGTTTTGACACCTCGACCAGCGTCACCGCGGGTGCCGCCGGCGGCGTGACCGAAGCAAAGAAGCGGTTTCGCGCCTCGCGATAGGAAGCGAGATTGTCCATGTCGGTGAGGAATACCGTCAGCTTCACGAGATTGGCTGCCGTGCATCCGCTCGCCTCAAGCGCAACAGCGAGGTTGCGAAACACCTGCGCCGCCTGGGCGGCAAAATCAGTCTTGCCGACCACATTGCCATCGGAATCGAGCGCGGTCTGGCCCGCGATAAAAATGATGCGGCCGGCGCTGACGGCGACAATCTGGGAATAGCCGGGTGGCGTACCGAGTTCGGGCGGATTGATGCGGACGATCGAAGGCGTGGCGTCGCGTGTCATTCGGGCATCCCTTCTGACGTGGATGGCCGGGTCAAGCCCACGGCTGTCCGGTTCATTGGAAGTATAGTCCAAGTTTCAACTGATTTGAGTTTATCGGGGTCGGCTGTAGGGGTTCGAGCAACTGGTTGATCGGGCGTCTGTGCATGAGGTTGGTGCGGACGAGTCTGACAAATTCGAGTGGGCTGTGCACCGCTTTTTGAGCGAACTGGGCCATGCGCAAGATGAGAAAGGCGATTAGGGCGACGGCGATCTGAATGCGGACTGCATTTTCGGAGACCCCGATGAATCGTTTGATTCTCAGGGTTTGCTTGATCCAGCGAAAGAACAATTCGATCTGCCAACGCTGTTTGTAAAGGTCTGCGATCTCTTCAGCCGGCGCGTCGAGATCATTGGTGACGATGCGCAACAGCTTACCGGTGTCGATGATCACGCTGATCTCCCGAACCGGAACTTGCAGCGGATTGTTGCGGCTGTTGGCGAGCCGGGCTGGCAGATGGCCGATGCGGTCGCGGAGAATATTGCTGTTCTTGGGGACGCGGTTCTCCTTTACCGCGCTGAACGGAGTGTTCTTCTTCAGCCGTGTCACGAAGCGGCAGCCGGCATCATCGAGCCCCGCCCACCAGCCATAATCGTAATAACCGAGGTCGTAGACGTAGGTTGCGCCCGGCTCGATCGGCATGGCTTTGGCGGCTGTGATGTCGTTGACGTTGGCCGGCGTCACCGCAAAGTAAACCGGCCGATCGGCATTCGGATCGTAGACGATATGCGCCTTGGCCCCGAACACATCGGCCGAAAATGTCGCCCAGTCTTCGCTCAGGCTGGAGAGCCGAACGCTGGTGGAATCAATGAGCCGGACCGCGTCTGCCGTCGCCCGCCGCAGCCCGCGATGCGCTTGCGGCAGCATCTGCGCGAACAGCTCGCTGAACACTTGCCAAGGCCGCTTCGTATTGGCGTCCGACATCGTCGAACGCTTCACCGGCGTCGCCCCCACGTGATAAAGCCGCGTCTCGTGGCTCGCCATCCCGGTCACGACCTCCCGCAGGCTCGTCGCTCCGCTCATTTGCCCGTACAGCAAGGCGATGAAGTGACGCCTCGTGTCCAGCTTGCGCGACAAGGCATCGGCGTCGTGCTTCTCCACAGCTTGCTCAAACTTATGCCAGGGCACGTGCTTCAATAGACCATGGAATACGCTATTCTGGTGCAGCATGGCCTGGGTTCCCTTCCGTGTCTTGATCGTCGGCTAAACGTCAAACCATAGAAGAATCCATGCCATGCGCCTCGTCCACTAAAATTAAACCGGACAGCCGTGGCATGAAGCCGGGCATGACGGGCATTGCTATATACGCCTGTCCATAATGACGGTTCGTGGCGGCGCCCCGCCCTACTCCGCCGCCTGCGCATTCACCTCCGCCGACACCTGACGGATGGCGCGGGCGAGCTGTTCGGCCGGCTGCGCGCCTGATACCGCGTATTTCTGCGCGAACACGAAGGTCGGCACGCCGGAGATGCCCTTGTCGGAGGCGTCCTGCGCCTGCGCCGAAATCAGCGCCACATCCTCATCGGTCGCAAGACGCCTGCGCACGTCGTCGGCCTCTAACCCGCAATCGGCGGCCGCCTGCACCAGCACGTTGATATCGGTGAGATCGCCGCCGTCACGGAAATACAATTCCATCAGCCGCTGTTTCATTTCAGCGGATTTGCCCTTCGCATCGGCCCAGTGAATCAGCCGGTGGCAGTCGATCGTGTTGGGCTGCCGCCTGACCAGCTCCGGCCGGTAGGTGAGGCCCTCTTCGCTGGCCGCAGCGACGACGCGCCCGGCGATGCCCTTGTAGGCCTCGACCGAGCCGAATTTCGCGGTGAGGTATTCGTCGCGGCCGATCCCCTCGCGCGGCACCCAGGAATTGAGAAAGAACGGCCGCCAGTTGATCTCCACCGGCACGTCCGGCGTCAGCGCCAGCGCGTCCTCGATGCGGCGCTTGCCGATATAGCACCATGGGCACACCACGTCGGAGACGATGTCGATCTGAAGCGGTTTTAGGGTGCTCATCGGGATTCCTCCTTGGGAAGTCCCAGAGATAATCGGCCTCCAATGCCCAGGCAAGTGAGCGCGATCAGCAAAAGTGGATACCGGTTTTGCGTCCGATCGCGCTCCAATGAAAGAAATGCATGATCTTATCGCCAAACCGCTCACACTTTGGCGGATCATGCACTATTTCATATTGGCCGCAATGCTTCGCATCCGCTCGGCGCTACCATGCGAATTTCACGCGTTCCATTACCCCGGAGGTAAGCATGGCCCCTATTGGGGCGCGAAGTCAGAGCCGCAACCCGTGTTTTCCGAGAAGCTTCACAGTAGTGGCTTGGGGGCCCTTTTCGCCGATCTCCTCGGCAAACAACACCCGAGAGCCGACGACCAATTCGGAAAACTCTCCGCCCAGAACACTGTTTTGATGAAAATATAATTCCCCGCCATCGTTTGAGCGGAGGAATCCAAACTCGCCCGCGGGATCAAGTCGGACGACTGTTCCGATAGGTTGACCTTCGTGACTCTTTACCTTTCCCTCCATGCGCCGCGCATGATCCTGAAGCCGCCTGCGCGCCCGTTTGAACGCATCGTTGATCGCGAATGGCAAATCCGAATGCCGCTCGTCCGCCTTCGCTGTCCGCCCGATATTGACTTCACGGCCCTCCGGCAGCGCCAGACGAATATTGATGTCGTACAGGCCGCCGGTTTGCTGATGTTTGCCGGGACCTTTCACAACGATCCTGCCTGCAGTAATGCGGCCATATCGTTGTTCGAGCTTCTTCAAATGGTTCGCGACCAGTTCCTGAACCGCAGGACTGGCAACCATATCCTGAAATTCCATTTCCACGGGTGTTTGCATTGCTCTCTCCACTGAACAGACTCAGCAGTGATATTCCTCAGTGAGATGAGGCGGCAGATTGGCCTTTAGAGACTACGCCCACTTCCCGTCCGGAGCCTTTGACCCAAATCAAGTCGTTCGCTGCGCAGAAGCGGTGGCGCGGTGGCAGCCTGATCGTCATTGCGAGCCAACGGGTCACGCGAACGCGCGCCCGATGACAGGCTCCGCGAAGCAATCCAGGGTGTATATAGTGGTTTTCCGGATTGCTTCGTCGCTTTGCTCCTCGCAATGACGAGACGCACGGCCAAATTTCGGGAGGTGCCGCGTGACTTCAGCGCGGGTGAGCGGCACGGAAGGTTACGCCGAAGAGGCCGAGGAGCTTTTCAAACGCTATGAAAGCATCCCTGCCACCGACGCGCACCGGGCAGTGCTGCATCTGATCCCGACAATGCCGGGCGCCATTCTCGATATCGGTTCAGGTACCGGACGCGATGCAGCGTGGTTCGCAGGCCAAGGCCACCGCGTTGTCGCGGTCGAACCGACCGATGCGATGCGCCTCCCGGCGATGGCGCTGCATCCGTCGCCGCGGATCGAATGGCTCAACGATAGCCTGCCGGATCTTGACCTTGTGCTGGCGCGCGGGGCGAAATTCGACCTCGTCATGCTCACCGCGGTCTGGATGCATCTCGATGGAGAACAGCGCGCCCGCGCGATGCCGCGCCTCGCCTCCCTGCTGCGGGCAGGCGGCGTGATGATCATGAAGATCAGGCATGGGCCGGTCCCGGCGGGACGGCGGATGTTCGAGGTCTCCGCGGAGGAGACGATCGAACTCGCGCTGGCGCAGGACCTGCAGCCCGTTTTGAATCTGCGCACGGAATCCAGCCAGCAAGAAAATCGAGCCGCCGATGTCACCTGGACCAATCTGGCGTTGGCAAAGGCGAAGGAATCTTCGTAATCCGGAAGTCCGGATATCATTCCGCCGCCTGGGCCAACGGATGGCGTAATCGGCCCAGCCTGCCTTTGGGCTTGGCAACCATCCCCGATTTTACCCTAATCATGCCGCCGGCTGCGGCTTTGCCGCCGTGCCCGTTCAGATGCTTGCCGTTTAGCTTCACGCCGTTCGTCTTGCCGTTCAGCCCTTGCTTCAGCCTGTTCTCGGCCTTCGCCGCCTGCTTCTCGGCTTCTCTCAGGGCTTTCTTCTCCGCCCTCACCTTCAGGCGCAGTCTTTCGGCCCTCGCCTCGGCGCGCTTCTTCTTGCGCTTCTTTTCGCAAGCCGCGCATTTGCAGCCGATCGGCTTCAGGTAAGCCTTGAAGTAGTCGGTGCCGTAATCGTAGTTGATCTCTTCGCCAGGTGAGATGTTCTTGATCGCGCGGATCACCACCTTGCGCTTGCGCACCTTGACGTCGGACTCCGCGTTCGGCCTGCAGGCGTGATTGATGTAGCGGGCGACGTTCTCACGCACCGAACCGTCGATGGTCCAGCGGCCGTTGAGCTCGAACAGGTATTTATTCTCGATCGCATCGTCCTTCTTCTTCTTCGAATCCAGCAGCGGACCAAAATAACGGACGATTTTGGCGCCCTTCTTGATCGGTTTGGTGGCGAAGAGGCCAAGCCCGGTGCGGGACCGGCCGATGCGATAGGGTTTTTTCAACGGAATGGCAGACATGATCGACTGGGAACTGACACGCTAATGAAGGCAGGGGTTGCGAAGGCGCTGTTCTAGGACGATTCCGCGTCGTTGTCAGGTGTTTCGAGCACCTCGCGTGAACCTTCCCCGGATTGCGTGCGTCGAAGCGAAGCGGTTCTGCAACGAAAGGCGGCCGGATGAAGCGCGTCCCTCACCACCACTTTGCCTTCGGAATCGCCATGGCGGTGCTGTTCTGCGCCGGCTCCGGCCTCATTTCCAGCGCCGAAGCACAAGCAATTGGCAGCACCTACACATCCACGGCGCCAAGGGATTGCCGCGTGTCCAGCGCCGGTAACGGCGTCGACGACTCCACGATCAGGGTCTGTCCGGGCAAGGCCGGCCTCATCGTACTGGTCAGCGAGGATGATTTGCGGGAAACCGTCTCGGTCGGCCGCGACCGCGCCGCCGCCGCAAGCGAGCCGGCCGCGCAGGTCTGGTTCCATCCATTCAACTCGACATCAACGACCGTCGAATGGCGCGCCGCTGCCGGCAAGCCGTTTGCGATCATTCAGCGCTGGCACATGGCCGACAACAGCGACCAGGACAAGGACGGGCGGCCGATTGCGAAACCGATGCTGGCCGTGACACGGCTGCCGCCCGGAGCGGTGTGCCATGTCGCCTATATCGACGTGCAGGCCAACCCCAATGCCAACGAGCTTGCCCGCAAGGCCGCCGATGAATTCGCGCGCGGCTTCAACTGCGGCAAGGACGAGGTGAAAATAATCGGCGCAAACGGCCGGGCCGCGCAACTGGCGGGGCGGCGCTGATCACGCTCCCGGCCGGCCGCCGACGGTCAACCGGAGCATGGCGTCCAGCAAGGTTTCGGCATCGGTGCCTTTCGGAAGCCGGCAGAGGATGTCGGCAAGCCGGCCGTCGAGCAGCAGCATGGTGAAGCCGTGGACCAGCGACCAGGCGCGGGCGATGGCGGCGGCCTGTTCGAGCGACAGTGCCGCTTCGGAAATTTGCTCCTGGCGGCTGGCCCCGATCGCGCCGGCCAATCCTGCAAACGAAGCGCTGGCGGCCTCATGCAGCGAGGGCCGCGTCATGTCAAGGCGCTCGGTGCGGAACATCAGCCCGTACATGCCGGGATGCGCCTGTGCATACGCGACATAGGCCTTGGCCCGGGCCATCGCCTTCTCGATTGCCGAGTTGCCGGCAGCGCCGGCGGCCACCATGGCCGCGTTGAATTGCCGGAAACCGATCGCAGCGAGTTCGCTGACGAGACCGGTGAGGTCACCGAAATGATGGGTCGGCGCGGCATGGGAGACGCCGGCTTCGCGCGCCACCGCGCGCAGCGTCAATCCCGAAAGCCCGTCGCGTTCGAGCACCCGCTCCGCCGCCTCGAGCAGTGCGTCGCGCAGCGCGCCGTGATGATACGGTGTGTCGTCACCCGAGGCGCCGGTCCGGGGCGCGCCGCGTTTCCGCAGGCCCCGTGCCGGTGCGCCGGGACTTGCAGCCCGTCTGACGCGGGTCCGGCGGTTTTTCGATCGTGTTGCCATTTGCGCCTTATAGGTCGTGATTTTGACACTGTAAAGATTTTGCTTGACGGTCGCGGCCGGGCGCACCAAGGAAAGGCGTGGATGCCCGGCACAAGGCCGGGCATGACGAGCTCAATGTGACGCGCGCCTTGTCGCTTTAAGCTTCTGAAATAACTTATATTTTTTCGTCCACATCACTTTCCTTCACTTTATTTTGACACTGTAAAGATTTGGCTTGACGCGCCTCTTCCTTCACCTTAAACGTCATCTTGACGATGTAAAGATAAGCCCTAAGAGGCACCCATGACAATTTTTTTGATCCTCGCCCCCTACGGCGCGTTCGCGGCGCTGATGCTGGTGACTTCGGCCACGGTGAGCCTGTTCGCCGCCGCCGCGATTTGCCTCGCCGTGATCGCGTTCGACATTCTGCGCGGCCGCTCGATCAAGATTCTCGGCGCCGGCTCCGTGATCGTGTTTGCTGCGATCGGCGGCTACCTCGCCCTCATCGACCCCACCCCGAGCAACTCGGCCGTGAAGTTCGCGGTCGATACCGGCATTTTCCTGGTCGCACTGATGTCGATCGTGATCCGCTATCCCTTTACGCGGCAATATGCGCTTGAGATGGTCGATGCGGAAACGGCGCAGCAGCCGGGTTTCATAAAGGCGAACTACATCATCACCTGGGCATGGACCGGCGCGGCGCTCCTGATGATGATCGGCAATGTTGCGCTGATATATGTGCCAAGCCTGCCGCTGTGGTCCGGACTTCTGATTGCGTTTGCCGCGCGCAACAGCGCGGTCTATTTTACCAAATGGTATCCGCAATACCGTAAGACGAAGTACGGGGCTGCTCCGGCCAGCGTGCTGAGCGAAACCCGTTGAAGATCGTCATTGCGAGCCAACGGGTCGCGCGAATGCGCGCCCGATGACAGGCTCCGCGAAGCATCCAGATGCTCCAAAGCAAGAGTGGATTGCTTCGTCGCTTTGCTCCTCGCAATGACGAGAAACACCCAGGGAACACGACGATGAAGGACGTATTCGCCAGACTAGCCTCCGACTTCCTTTCCACCATCGTGTTCCT
>JBGQCE010000119.1:0-8271 GCA_041495185.1 Bradyrhizobium sp. | reverse complement strand
GATTTCTTCATCGAGAGGCTGGCGGAAGGCGTCGGCACGATTGCCGCGGCATTCTATCCCAAGCCGGTGATTGTGCGGCTTTCCGATTTCAAGACCAACGAATATGCCAGCCTGCTCGGCGGCGAGGCGTTCGAGCCCAAGGAAGAGAATCCGATGCTGGGATTCCGGGGGGCTTCCCGCTACAGCCACCCGGCTTACGCGGAAGGGTTCGCGCTGGAGTGTGCGGCGCTCCGCCGGGTGCGCGAACAGATGGGTCTTTCCAATCTGCGCATCATGGTGCCGTTCTGCAGAACCGTCGAGGAAGGGCGACGCGTGATCGCGACGATGGCGGCCAATGGGCTCAAGCGCGGCGAAGGTGGACTTGAGATCTATGTGATGTGCGAGATACCGAACAATGTCATCCAGATCGACGCGTTTTCGGAGCTGTTCGACGGCTTTTCGATCGGCTCAAACGATCTCACCCAGCTTACGCTCGGTGTCGACCGGGATTCCGATATTGTCGCCTTCGATTTCGATGAACGTGATCCGGGAATGCTGGAGATGTTCAGGCAGGCCGTGGTAGGCGCCAAGCGCAACGGACGTCACGTCGGCATCTGCGGAGAAGCTCCCGCGAATTATCCGGAGATTGCGCGTTACCTGACGCAGCTTGGTATCGATTCGATCAGCGTCAACCCGTCGAGCGTGTTTCGCACCATGGCTGTGGTGCTCGAGGCCGAAACCAATCCGGCCAAGATCAAGGCGTGACGGCGGTCGGGCTGTTACGACGATCAGATATCAACGGCCGCGGCTTGGCGCATGAATTTGCTCCGCCGCGGCATTGACCCTGGTCATCGTTTCCGTAAGTTCGGCATAGGCGTTGTCTTCGATCGTCACCGTGCCGAAATTCGAATTTTCACCGTCAAAGCGTCCTTCAGCCGGCTGATCGGCATGCTCGAACCAGTGATAGCCGACCACGGCCGGCTTCCGCAGAGCTACAGAGACGTAACGTTCGAAGCATTGCGCGCGCTCGATCTGGCTGGCCACCCGCGGTCCGGCACCGCGGGTATTGGGCAGGCCTGAATCGTCGCCGCGGAAGGAGAATTCGGAAATCAGGCACGGTTTCCCAGATGCCGCATACGCATCGATAACTGCACTGGCGTCGAAATCGTAGCAATTGAACGAGACCACATCGAGGTAGCGGCCGGCGGCGGCGATCACATTCGGTTGCGGCTGATAGCCGAACCGGGAGCCAATCACGAGATGATTGGGGTCGGCAGCCCTGATGGCCGAGACGCACAATTCGAAATATTGTTCGGCGACAACCGCAACAAAGGCGTCGCAATCGGCGGAAAATGCCGCGCGCGCGGGATTGGCGAGGTTCGCCTTGGTCTCAAGCGCGTCGTTCAGGCCGCCGGGCGGCATTCTGAAGAACGGCGCCTCGACATGTCCTATCGTGCCGAGTTGCTCCCACGATCGCGCCGGCGTGCGCCAGACCGCGTTGAATTGCGAAAAATCCCGATAGCGCTCCTCTAACCTTATGATGGCCGCGACGCGGCCGGGGCGGTGAGCAGGCAAGTTCAGAAACAGCGTCAGAACCTCGTCGGCCCCTCGCCAATCCGGCGACCAGTACAACTCGTTGTCGATGAACGTGCCGAGCAATCCGGCCTCGTTGCGTCGCTTCGTGCAAAAATTCTTTGCACTTTCGCGGATGTGACCTGGAAATGCGGGATCAAAGACATCGGGAAAGATCTCGTCACGCCGATGCAGGCGGAAGGAGGCGCCAAGTGCGGTCGTGGGCGTAGTCGCAAGCGGCGACGATCCTGCACCGGCGACAAGTTCATCGGACCAGCAGCCCAGCGTGTTGAATTTCCAGCTCGCCAGCCGGTTTGCTGCCGACGCGCGCCAGATGTGCTGGCTGCCGTATTTTTCCCTGCACGCGTCGGCGTAAGGCGCGCGATTGGTATTTCTGACTTGGTCCGGATCGAAGCAGACCGTATTCACGCCCTTGGAAAGAAAGCGGCCGCCGTCGGGATCGACAAGCCAGAACACGCCGTCGCGCTCGCCAACGCGGAAAAAACCGCTTCCGCGGAAATAATCGTCGGCGATTCCGCCCCATTTGGTTCTTTGCAAGCGGATACCCCAACGGCAGAATAACGATAGATTATCTATTGCCTGGGCCGGTCAAGAGCTCTTGATATATCTCAAGATCCTCTCGTCATCAGCCGAACTATTGGTATCGGGCGCTGCACTATGCCCGGGCGGAAGGTGAACAGTGAATTCGGACGGAAATTCGGCCGGCGATCAGGCGGGTCATTTGATGCCGGCATCGGAGCTGCCTTCCACAGCCGGCCTGCGCGCGGATTTCATCTGGGGGGTCTCCACCTCAAGCTTCCAGATCGAAGGCGCAACCAAAGAAGACGGTCGAGGACCAAGCATCTGGGATGTCTACTGTCAAAACGGTGAAGTCAAGAACCACGACACCGGCGATGTTGCGTGCGATCACTACCATCGATACCGGGAGGATGTCGCCCTGATGAAACGGCTGGGCGTTCAGGCGTATCGGTTCTCGGTTTCCTGGCCGCGCGTGTTGCCGCGGGGGCGAGGATCCGCAAATGAACCGGGCCTCGCATTCTACGACCGGCTGGTCGATGAGCTCTTGGCCGCCGGCATCGAACCGTGGCTGTGCCTGTATCACTGGGACTTGCCGCAGGCGCTGGAGGATCTTGGCGGATGGTTGAACCGGGAGTCGGTCGCATGGTTTGCCGACTATACGACGCTGGTCGCCACGCGTTTCGCAGATCGCGTCAAGCGCTTCGCGACATTCAATGAGCCATCGATGTTCAGTCTGTTCAGCCGTTCGCTGGGCAGGCGGGATAGAAGCAGCGAAGACAATCTGCACCGGATGATCCACCACGTAAATCTGGCGCACGGCGCGGCCGTGGACGTGCTCCGCGAAAATGTCTTGGGCGCATCGATAGGATGTATTCACAATGTTCAGCCCTGCTGGCCTTCGAGCGAGAGCGAAGCCGATGCGGCGGCAGCCGCGCGCCTGGGTGCCTACTGGAACAACGCCTTCCCCGATCCGCAATGCCGCGGCGAGTATCCGCTCGCCATGCAAGCTGCGATCGAGCCGCACCTCCAGCCAGGCGACATGGCGCGCATTTGCCGCCCCGTCGACTGGTTCGGATTAAATCACTACAGCCCGGTCTACGTCAAAGCGCAGGCGAGTTCCATGTTGGGATTCGAATTCGGCGAGAAGCCGGCCGGCGTTCCGCTGACGCCGATCGGATGGCCGATTAATCCCGAAGCCTTCCGTGAAACGCTGCGGATCGTCCATGAGAGCTACGGCTTGCCGATCTACGTTCTCGAAAACGGCTATGGCAATTTCGACAAACCCGACGAGGCGGGTGCTGTCATGGACACAGGGCGGATCGAGTACCTGCAGGCCTATATCGGGGCGATGAATTCCGCCGCTTCCAGTGGTGTCGATGTTCGCGGTTATTTCATTTGGTCACTGCTGGACAATTTCGAATGGGAGTCGGGATACAGTCATCGTTTCGGCCTGACCTACATCGACTATCCGTCGCTGCGGCGCACTCCGAAATCATCGTTTAGCTGGTACGCGGATCTGATCAAGACGGCACGGCGGCGATGAAAGCAGCCTCCACACGACGAAGCATCCGGAAGGTGCTGCTTGCAGACATCGGCGGGACCAACGCGCGCTTCGCACTTCTGGTCGACGGAACAGTGGGCATGGTCACCCATATGGCTGTGCGCGACTACGGCAGCTTTCGCGAGGCGCTTGGCGTGTATCTTGGCAGTTTGCCGGAGGCTGGCAGTCTCCGCGCCGCAATCCTTGCTGCTTCCGGCGTCGTCCAGAACGGCCGCTGCGCCCTTACGAACAATCCCTGGGTCATCGATGCCGCCGAGTTACGCGTGACTTACGGATTTTCCACTGTGCGTCTGATCAATGATTTTGAAGCGGTGGCGTGGTCCCTGCCCCATCTTTCCCGTGACAAGCTCCTCCAGGCAGGCGGCGGGCATCCGGTCGCAGGGGCGCCTCTCGCGGCGCTTGGCCCCGGCACAGGCCTCGGAATGGCGGTCAGCCTGCCGCATGCAGCCGGTCACCTCGTGCTTTCCAGCGAGGGCGGCCATTCCACAATGGCTGGCAGTTCGCTGCGGGAGGACGCCGTCATCGCGTATTTGCGGCAACGCTTTGGACATGTCTCGGCCGAACGCGTTGTTTCCGGGAGTGGGCTGGAGAATCTTTACGAAGCTATCGCGGTCCTGGACGGTATTGCTTTGCCCAAGCGACGCGCCGCCGAAATCACTCAGGAAGGAATTAAGGGCACTTGCGCGACGAGCCGCGCTGCTATCGAAATGTATTGCGCGATGCTCGGGACTTTCGCCGGCAATCTCGCGCTCACGCTCGGTGCGAGGGGCGGCATATATATTGCCGGCGGCATTCTGCGTCACATGTCCGAATATTTTGTCCGCTCGCAATTTCGTGAGCGTTTTGAAGGAAAAGGGCGGCTTCGCAAATATCTTGAGCCGATTCCGGTCTATCTTGTTCTGGACGAAGATGTCGCGTTCACAGGTCTACGCACCCTGGCGGAGGCCGAAGGCATTGGCTGAAACTCCGTTGACCCAAATCGTTACCCTCACCGTAAATCCCGCGATCGACGTCTCGACGTCGGTCAAAAAACTGGTGCCTTACACAAAAATGCGGTGTGCACCGGCCCACCGTGATCCAGGGGGAGGCGGAATCAACGTAGCCCGGGTTTTGAAAAGGCTCGGCATTGAAGCAACGGCAATTTATCCGGCCGGTGGCGCAAACGGACAGTTACTTGGCAATCTGCTGGAGCGCGAAGGCGTGCGAAGCATTGCAATCCCGGTGTTGAATGAAACGCGGGAGGATATCACGATCTTTGACGAGACGACGCATGAGCAATACCGCCTTGTCTTTCCGGGCGCCGCGCTCAGCGAGAGCGAATGGCAGAAATGCGTGGAATCAATTGCGCGCATCCAGCCTCGGCCTGTTTTTGTCATCGCGAGCGGCAGCTTGCCTTCCGGCGTACCGGAGGATTTTTTTGGCCGGGTTGCCCGGGTCTCGGAGGAGGCGCACAGCAAGGTAATCGTGGATACGTCCGGTCCGTTTCTGAAGGCAGCCTTGGAAGCAGGCGTTTATCTCATCAAGCCCAACCTTCGGGAGTTTCAGGAACTGGCGGGTATTGCCTCCAACGACGAAGCCGCGCTCATCGAAGCAGGACGTCGTCTGTTCGATCGCTACCGCATCGAAATCATTGCCATCTCCATGGGACCCGGGGGCGCCCTCCTGATAACCCGCGATGTTGCTTTGCGTGCGAATGGCCTCCCGATCGAGCCCGTCAGCGTTTCCGGTGCCGGCGACAGTTTCCTGGGTGCGATGGTATGGAGCCTGGTGAACAATAGTAGCCTCGATATGGCCCTTCGCTACGGCGTTGCCGGCGGCTCTGCCGCGCTGCTCAATCCCGGGACAGAACTCTGCCGCCCCGAGGACGTTCATCGCCTTGCTTCCGAGGTGACCGTAACGCCGATTGCTCGCAATCAGACTCATCAATAACGGTATCTGCCTTGCTCCCAGCGAGCAGCGGCTCCTCTCTCGCTTCTGGCAAAGCGCCCGGGGGGCGAAATGGGCTCATTCGCCGCGATTGCAGAAGCAGAGACCGCACTAACCAAAGATTTTGCCAAACATGCCTTTGAGATCGCGGCGCTATTGCCAGTGTCTCATATTCTATACGACTACAGAGTTGTGGGACCCCCCTCGATGTCAAGGAGGTGCTCTCCCGCTGAGCTACGCGCCCTGAGCCGGTCTCCCAGTTATCAGGCCAAAAATCGCACCAGCAACCTTACTCAATCGGATTGCCACTGGATGTCAGAACTTCCAAATTTGTCGCTTTTCTTCGCGCGGAATATTCGTAGGGGTGGCCTTTGCGGTTTATGAGGATGCTGTAGCCGCGCGGATCACCGTGATGGCTTGCATTGGTGATCAAAGCGAGCGAACATCTCCGGCAAAGGAAATAATAAGAGAAGCCGGGATGGGAATCAGGAGATTCGGACAGCAGGGAATCGTATTTGCGGTTTTCACGGCACTTTTTGTCGTCTTCGCGATTGTGCTCCCTGGCTTTCTTACAACCGAGAACATGCTGACGCTGCTGCAAAACGTGGCGATACTTGGCATCCTCGGTCTCGCAATGGCGATCGTCGTGATCGGGCGCGGCATCGACATTTCGCTGATTGCAGCTTTGGCCGTCCCACCGGGGCTGGTGCTTCAAATGGTCCAGGACGGCCACTCGCTGCCAACCTCACTGGCTGCTGCCTTTGCATTGACGGCGGCGTTCGGTCTCGCGAACGGATGGCTGATCGCCTATGCCGAGGTGCCCTCCCTGTTCACGACATTGGCGTCCGGATTGTTTCTCGCGGGTCTCGGCCAGGCAGCGCTCTTCAAGCTCGATGTCGTCCAGTGGAGCCCAGGGCTCGACGGTTTCGAACGCCTCGGACAGGGAAATCTGCTCGGTATACCGATGTCGATCGTCATGTTCGCAGTTTCGTGCATCGCGGTAGCATTCTTGCTGCGGCAGACGCGAATCGGTGCCTACATCTATGCCATCGGCGACAATCCCTATGGCGCGCGGGTCACGGGTATTCCCACCCGTCCAATCATCGTGCTGCAATATGTCATGGCGGCGATGATCGGTTGTGTGGCTGGTCTCATCCTCGCTGCGTCGGTTAACAGCATGCCTACGCGCATATTCAATTCAACGCTGATTTACGATGTGATTCTGGTCGTTGTCCTTGGCGGCATTGGATTGTCGGGCGGGCGCGGCGGCGTCATCAATGTCATCATCGGAACGCTTCTGATCGGCACCATGCTCAACGGCATGACGATCATGGATGTCTCCTATTCCGGCCAGAACCTCGTAAAAGGCGTGGTGCTCCTGGTCGCCGTCATCGCGGACTCTTTCCTGAACCCGCGCAACGAGGAGACAGCGCAACAAGGCGACATCTGAACGACTGCGTAACAGAACAATCAATAAATGGGAGGACGATATGACGATATCTGGATGGACTACACTCAAGACGGTGCTCTTCGGGATCGGTTTGATCGCTGCGGCGACCCCGCCGGCGTTCGCACAGAAGGGCCTCGACGAACCGTTTCAGGGTGCGTTCAAGGAATCGCTCCGCGGCAAGACCGTCGCTTACGTGCCGGTCGCGATGAATTTCGATCTTACCGAGGGCTGGTTCGCGGGCCTCAAGAAGGAACTGGAGCCCTACGGCGTCAAGGTGATCGTCCGCGATCCGAACTGGAGCACCAACGCCGGCGCACAGGCGGTGACGACGCTGATCTCCGAAAAGCCGGCGGCGATGATTATCCACAATCCCGACGTGCAGACCTACGCCAAGCTGCTGCAGCGCGCCGAGAACGAAGGCATTTATGTCATCCAGATCAATATGGGCTCGAGTTATCGCAGTTCGGCTTTCGTCGGCGCCAACTGGATCGAAATCGGCGAACGCGACACCGAGGCGGTGGTGAAGGCCTGCCAGGGCAAATCGAACAAGATCGCGGTTATCCAGGGCGCCTTGTCAGCCGCGGCGAGCGCCTACACCCTTAAAGGCGTTGAAAACGTGCTCGCCAAAAATCCGGATATCAAGGTTGTCTCGAGCCAGGCCGCCGATTGGGATGCAGCCAAGGCCAAGGCTATCACCCAGACGGTCTTGAAGCAGCATCCCGACCTGTGCGGTATCGTCGGCTTCTGGGATGGCATGGATATCGGCACCGCGGCTGCCGTGAAAGAAGCCGGGCTCACAGGCAAGGTATTTGTCGCGACTTCCGGTGGCGGCGAGCGAAGGGGCGCGTGCGAACTCGTCAAGTCCGGCGCTTTCGACCTTAACCTGAGCTACGACGTGCCGACCCAGGCTGAGCAAATGGCGGGCATGATCAAATGGCTGGTCTCCTCCGGCGTCAAACCCGGCTCGGTAAAGGGGTCGATGTATACCACCCTGATCCCGATCACCAAGGAGAATGCAGGGAGTGACACGGCTTGCTGGAATCTCAGCGACCTCAAGAAGTAGTTCACCCTTGGGCTAAATCGGCGAGCGGACGCGGCATCGAGTGGCCGCTCGTTTCAGGCGAGTGCGCTGACCGCACACCGATCCAGATTCCTCCTTCCCCTCCGGGCCGCCGATGCAAGACGCATTTCTTCGTTTGCGATACCGCTACTGGCCAGACCATCTCCTCGGGGAAATTCTATC
>JBGQCE010000118.1:0-8309 GCA_041495185.1 Bradyrhizobium sp. | reverse complement strand
TGGCCGAGGATCCCGAGGTTGATCTTGTCGGGATCCCCGAGAAGAACACGGCCGGAGAGATCATCGACGAGATCGTGTTCGATGTGGTGGTGTCGACGGTGGAGGGGTTACCGCGGGCGCGGCGGCGCGATCCCGACGCCATGGCGGAATCGGTGCGCCGGGCGGTACGATCAACGATTAACGAGCAGTGGGGCAAGAAGCCGCTGTGCTATGTTCACGTCCTGACGGTGTAGCGCGTGTTCCGCAAAAGTGGGTACCGGTTTTGCTTCGCAATCAAGTTTACGCAGATTGCGTAGACTTATCCGCGGTAGAACACGCGCAAGTTATAGAGTAAGCGGAGGAGTTCATGCTGGGCCGGCTCAATCATGTCGCGATCGCGGTCAGGGACGCCGAGAAGGCCGCCAAAATCTATGGCGCGGCGTTCGGCGCCGACATCTCCGCGGCGGTGCCGCTGCCGGAGCACGGCGTCATCACCGTGTTCGTGACGCTGCCCAATACCAAGATCGAATTCATCCAGCCGCTCGGTGAAACTTCCCCGATCGCCAAATTCCTCGAGCGCAATGCCGACGGCGGCATCCACCACATTTGCTACGACGTGCCCGACATCATCGCCGCGCGCGACACCCTGGTCAGGGAGGGCGCGCGGGTGCTCGGCGACGGTGTGCCCAGGATCGGCGCCCACGGCAAGCCGGTGCTGTTTCTGCATCCGAAGGATTTTTCCGGCGCGCTCGTCGAAATCGAACAGGCCTGACATCAGATGGTCTACTCAATCTCAACCGGGTTTGCGATCTACTTCGTGCTGTGGTGGATCGTACTGTTCCTGACGCTGCCGTTCGGTGTTCGCAGCCAGCACGAAGACGGCGAGGGCGCTCCCGGCACCGATCCCGGCGCGCCGATCGCGAGCCAGATGGGCCGCAAACTGATCTGGACCACGGTGATCTCCGCGGTCATTTTCGCGGTAGCGATGCTCGCCTATAATGCGGGCTATCTGAATATCGAGCGGCTGTCGAAGCTGATGGGAATTCCGCTCTGATCTCGGTTTCGTGGGCTGAGGGAAACAGGAAATGACGTTTCAAAGAACCATTGTCGGACTTTTGATCCTGGTGATCGCCGGCCTCGCCGGGGCCTTCTACATGAACTGGAGAACCCTGACCCAGCTCCGCACGGTGAAGGCATTTGCCGAAGGCTATGTCTTTGCCGAAGCCGTTGCAGCCTGCGAAAAGGCGCAGAGTTCGACCCCGTTCAAATGGAATGCCGGGACCAAAACCGCCGTGATCGGGTTGAACTCGGTCAAGCTCGACAAGTACACGGTCAGTGCGAGCTACACGCTGGTCGCGGACGGCGTCTTTTGCGATTACGATCCGATCAAGAAGAAAGCCGACATCGGATCGAATTTCCTCGATCGGGATTGAGGGGTCCGGGCGCCCGGATTCACGCCTCGGTTTGAGTAACGACGCCGTCGAGCTCCGCCAGCAGCTTCCGCCACGCATCCTCCATCTCGGGTGACCAGTCGGACCCGAGAAGCTCGCGCATTGTGGCGGCGATCACGCCGAAAAATTTTCCGAACAGCTCGCGCGGCGTGCCGTAGGCGTCATGCGACTGCACTTCGCAACTGATCATGCGAAAGTGTCCGGTGCGGTCGCCGGCGAAATCCAGGATGGCGTCGATGGTCAGCGCCAGCATTGAACCTCTCACGAGGTCGCCGCCTTCGCTCCGGAACATCTTTTCCGCTTCCGGGTGTTCGCGGAACAGCCGGCGATAGACCAGCGGCGTCAGATCCTCGCAACGCTCGGCTGCCAGTTCAAAACTGTGCTGGATCGGATTGGCTGGCGCCGTCATGTCCGCTTCGTTTTAGCGTTCGGAAGGATCGCGTCCAACAGCGTAGCTCATCGCTTCGACCCCGTTTCGCTTTATGGTCCGATATGCCAATAATTTCGGTGGGGGTCTTGCAGGAATTCTCGCAAAGATAGATAATAAAAAAAATACAACCTTTGGAGATGTCCTAATGACGGTGAGTGTGGCGATCGCCATTGGTGGCAACGTAGTCCGATCGATACCGAACGTGCCTTGGTCAGCGGGCATGAATGCGCAGAATGCGCTCGAACAAGCCTATGTTTCGGGCCTGGGATACAGCTTCCTGCTTCAGTATTTCGGCGCTCCCCTCGGCTACGAGGTGATGGCTTTTGACGGCATCTCGGCGCAGCAGGGCACCGATATCAGCTTCTATTGGGAATTCATCTACAATCAAAGTCCCGCACAACAGGGGATCGACAGCACGATCCTCAATGACGGTGACGCGCTGTTGTTCAGCTACGTCTCGTACAATGTGGCGCGGCACGCAGGTACACGCGTAGAGGCCGTGCACAACGCACTGCGCGCACGCGGGCGCGGCACCTGACATCAGAACGCGCCTCACTCCTGCAGGTTCAAACCGTCTCGAAAAAAAGAGCAGGGCGCAAGCCCTGCTCTAAAAATTGTGTCGACCCTTAATTTCCCCGAAAATTTGGATTTGATCTTGATTGACGGGGCGACGCTGCTTGTGCGCGCCAGGGTTCCTCCCGAGACTTGGACCACCAGACTTGAACCTCTCGGCCAGCCTGAGGCCGCACTGGTAGACCATCTTTTTCGTCTTGTCACCATTTTCAGCAACGATTGTTCAAAATTCGAGCAATTTGCGAAATGATTGGGATATGGCTACCCCGGGTTGCATCATTCTGTGCGATTTGGCGTTCGGGTGCGGGAGCATAGGCGCGGATTGCTTTGAAAATCGTGCGTTTCGCAAAAACACCGGCGTCCCCCGGTTATTTCATCTTGCTCCCTGGAAGTATCTGGCTTTCGCAAAGCCCGCTATCGTGCGTAACGCCACATCGCCGGGAACCTGATCTCGACTTGAGACTCTCTGCATGATTAGTTGGCCATGTCGGAAAAGGTGGGCTCGTTGATGCGCCGGCGGTTGCGGAAATTTCTTCCGATCGTCCTGATTGCCCTGGTGGTGCAGATATTCGCACCCATCGGAGCGACGTGGGCGGCCAGCATTGCCGCCTCCGACCCGCTTCATGCGGCTGCGATCTGTTCGGGCGGCGCGGCCTCGACTACAGGTCAGACCGATCAAAACCAGCATCGCGCACACGACGGCTCCTGTTCGATGTGCTGCCTGGCTCACGCCGGCGCGCCGCTTGATACGCCGCAGGCAGCAGTTACGACGCCCCTGGGCCACCCCGAGCGCGTGGTCTGGCTCGAGCGCGCCCCGGACCTGTTCAGTTCCCGAACCGGCTCCCACGCCCAGGCGCGCGCACCTCCGCAGTTGACGTGAACTTGGCGGCCTTGCGCCTCCCGATGCGTTCACCACTCAAACTTGCAGAGAATTCACATGTCTATCCGTCTTTGGCGCGCGGGCCTGCCTGGGCTCGCCATAGCGCTCATTCCCATCAGCGAAAGCGGCGCTCATGAAATCGTCGGCAATCGCTTTTTCCCGGCAACGCTCAGCATCGACGATCCCGGCGTCAACGACGAACTGGCGCTTCCGACCGTCTCCAGCTTCAAGACCGGCGATGATCCATCCTTCCGGCAGCGCGACTTTTCCGGTGAATTTTCCAAACGGATCACGGACGCCTTCGCGATATCGGTCAACTCCACCTACAGCCATCTCAGCCCGCCGGGCGGACCGACCGGGATGGGAGCGAACGGATTTCTGAATCTTGAAACCACGTTCAAATACCGCGTCTTCAAGAACCCGGAGCATGAGTTCGTGATGTCGGTCGGTCTCAGCGTCGAATGGGGCGGCACGGGCGCGCGGAGCGTCGGCGCAGACCCCTTCAATACGTACACACCGACCGTCTATTTCGGCAAAGGTTTTGGCGATCTTCCGGACACGCTGTCCTGGATAAGACCCGTAGCGATCACCGGCCAGGTCGGCTACGCCATCCCCGGCCGGAATTCGACCACGACGTTCGGGATCGATCCCGACAGCGGCGATCCAACCGTCGACACCGAATTCCATCCGCGAGTTCTGAATTGGGGCGGGACGATCCAGTACAGCATGCCCTATCTGAAATCCGCCGTGGTCGACCTCGGCCTGCCTGATTTCTTCAATCGTCTGATCCCGCTGGTTGAAGCGAGGTTGCAGACGCCGGTGGCGAATACGCTGACATCGGGCACGCTGACGACGGGTACCATCAATCCCGGTGTCATCTGGGTCGGCAACACCTTTCAATTCGGCATCGAGGCGCTGATTCCGATCAACCGGCAAAGCGGAACCAATGTCGGGGTGATCGCGCAATTGCACTTCTTCCTCGACGACATCGATCCGCGCGGGATCGGCAAGCCGATCTTCGGCAACGCTATCCAGCCTGCAAGCCCCTTTCCAAGGAATTGATCATGCGCCGCTCATCTCTTGCCGCAATTATCCCGCTCTTGCTGTTGCTCGCGACCGGGGAAGCAACAGCACATGCCATGCTCGACCATGTCGAACCTCGCGTCGGCAACAAGGTCGCGACAATGCCGCGCGAAGTGACGCTGTGGTTTACTCAAAAGCTGGAAGTGGTTTTCAGTACCATCACCGTGACCGATCCCGCCGGTAAGCGCGTCGACACCGGCAAGACCCGCGTCAGCGGCAGCCAGATGTCGATCTCGCTTCGTCCGGGCGGTAACGGAACCTATCACGTGAAGTGGCGCGTCCTTTCGGCGGACTCGCATACGACGGACGGCAGTTTCACCTTTCAGGTCGGCCAGTAGGCGGCAGGGCAACCGATGGACTGGTTCGGGGTGCGGGTCGACGAGCCTCTGGTCGTCATTCGCGCGATACACTTCTTCGCCACCGCGGTCACGGCCGGCAGCCTGATTTTCCGTGCCGTGGTGGCGGAGCCGGCGTTGCGGTCGACCCACGGCGTAACGACATTTGTCCGGTCGCGAATCCTCCTGACGGCATGGACCGGTCTCGTCATTGCTGCGGTGTCGGGCGCGATCTGGTTCTGGTTGCAGGCGGCGTCGATGAGTGGGCTTCCGCTCGGCGAGGCCATGACTTCGGAAGTGCTGTCGACGGTCTTGAACGAGACGCAGTTCGGATTGGTCCTGGAAATCCGCCTCATCCTCACGGTCATTCTGGCCGTTTGTCTGGCCTGTGACCGGTTCGCACTGTCGCGCCGGTTGGCGCTCGCGGCGGCCCTCGGCCTGGCCGCGACCATCGCTTGGACCGGCCACGCCGGATCGACGCCGGGCGAAACGGGAATTCTGCACCTGACGGCCGACGTGTTGCATCTCACCGCCGCGGCGGCCTGGATCGGGGGGCTTGTTTCACTCACATGGCTGCTGGCCGAAACCTGGCGCGATCCGGCCTATGCGTCTCTGGCGCGGGACGCGACACGACGCTTTTCGATGCTGGGCATTGCAAGTGTCAGTACGCTGTTTTCAACCGGCATCGTCAATGCCTGGATGCTGGTTGGTTCACTCGACGCGCTCATCGCTACCGGATACGGGCGGCTTCTGATGCTCAAGATCAGCTTGTTCGCCGTTATGGTAACGTTCGCCGCGGTCAACCGGTTTTGGTTGACGCCGCAGCTCATCCTGTCCACAGAGAGTGGGTCGCAACTGAATTCGCTTCGCCAGCTTACACGCAACAGCATGATCGAGATCGCTTTGGGACTGGCGATCTACGGCATCGTGGGCGCGCTCGGTACGTTGCATCCCGCGATCCATTTTTTGTAATCTGTTGAGGCAGTTGCGCCGCAAATCTCTCACGCCAATACAACGGGCCCGTTGAACGATCAGAGGAGGACCAAAATGAAGATCGAAAGACTGGCGTTCATATCAACCGCACGCATTATGGCCTGCGCCGCTCTGCTCGCGGGCCTGTTCATGGCGTCCGCGCGCACTGAGGAGATCAAGGCCGGCGATCTCGTGATCACGCAGGCCTGGAGCCGCGCCACGCCGGGCGGCGCGACGGTTGCCGGCGGTTATCTGACCATCGAGAACAAGGGAAAAGCGGCGGATCGGCTGATCGGGGGCTCGGCCGACGTCTCAGATAAAGTTCAGGTCCACGAAATGTCCATGAAGGACGGCGTGATGACGATGCGCCAACTCGACAAGGGGCTCGCGATCGAGCCCGGCAAAACCGTCAGGCTGGCGCCGGGCGGCTATCACCTGATGATGCTCGATATCAAGAGCCCGCTCAAGCAAGGCGACCAGCTGCCGGTTACGCTGGAGTTCGAAAAGGCGGGCAAGGTGAAGCTCACCCTCGACGTGCAGGGCGTGGGCGCGCAGGGCCCCGCAGATGAGCGCAGTCCGGACGGTCAGATGCACATGAAGAAGATGCCCGATCGTTCCGGGATGAAGATGTGAGGCCGATGATGTCGAAGGCTGGTTTCACCATCGCCATCGCCACCCTCGCTGCGTGCCGGCTGGCGGCGGCAGCCCCGCTGGCGATCCATATCCATGGCGACAACGCAATGTTTCAGGTTCTGGTTTCGCCGGGCACGGTTGGGAGCGACGACTTCGTGCTGCAATTGATGACCGGCGACGGAAGTCCGCTTCTGGCGAAGGAAGCTATGTTGATCTTGAGCCTGCCTGAACGCGGCATCGAACCGCTGGAGCGTAAGGCCACGCGCGGCGCCGACGGCTATTGGCATCTGAGCGACGTGCCGCTTCCGCATCCCGGCCGCTGGCACCTGCGCGTGGACGCTGTGATGGCCGGCTCCGGAAAGATCACACTGGAAGACGAATTCGACGTCCCGGCGCGCTAAGGGATCCCCGAGGTTCTTGATCCCAGCGGTTTGCGACGTGCTGGCGCCTCATTCGCGCGGCCAAGCTTGCGAGCAAAATAACAGGAAATCCCTTTGGTTAGCGGCTTTTCCTGATCCTGCCCTTGTGTTTTCGTACCCGATCCGGTTTCACTGCTGGCCTCCCGTCTCTGACCGATTCTTCTGGTGTTCCCATGCGATTGTCGCGGTTTTTTCTCCCCATCCTTAAAGAGAATCCGAAAGAGGCGGAGATTGTCTCGCACCGGCTGATGCTGCGCGCGGGCATGATGCGGCAGGAAGCGGCGGGCATCTATGCCTGGTTGCCGTTGGGCCTTCGGGTATTGAAGAAGATCGAGCAGATCGTTCGCGAGGAACAGAACCGCGCTGGCGCCCTCGAACTCCTGATGCCGACGCTGCAGCTGGCCGACCTCTGGCGGGAGAGCGGCCGCTACGACGCCTACGGCCCGGAAATGCTGCGCATCACCGACCGGCACAAGCGCGAGCTGCTGTACGGGCCGACCAACGAGGAGATGATCACCGAGATCTTCCGCTCGTATGTGAAATCGTATAAAAGCCTTCCGCTCAATCTCTACCATATCCAGTGGAAATTCCGCGACGAGCAGCGCCCGCGCTTCGGCGTCATGCGCGGCCGCGAATTCCTGATGAAGGATGCGTATTCATTCGACATCGATGAGGCGGCGGCGCGGCGCGCCTACAACCGGATGTTCGTCGCCTACTTGCGGACGTTTGCGCGGATGGGATTGAAGGCGATCCCGATGCGCGCCGAAACCGGTCCGATCGGCGGCGATCTCAGCCACGAATTCATCGTGCTGGCGGAAACCGGCGAGTCCGCGGTTTATTGCGACAGCGACGTGCTCAATCTGCCGGTGCCCGGCGAGGAGATCGACTACGACGGCGATCTCACTGCGATCATCAAGCAATGGACCTCGGTCTATGCCGCGACCGAAGACGTCCACGATGCCGCCCGTTTCGACCGCGAGGTGCCCGCTGACAAGAAGGTGCACACCAGAGGCATCGAGGTCGGCCAGATCTTCTACTTCGGCACCAAATATTCGGACACGATGAAAGCGTTGGTCGCGGGCGCCGATGGCGCGGAGGTTGCGATCCACGGCGGCTCCTACGGCGTCGGCGTCTCGCGGCTGGTTGGCGCCATCATCGAGGCCTGCCATGACGACGCCGGCATCAAATGGCCTGAGGCGGTCGCCCCGTTCAAGGCCGTTATCCTGAATTTGAAGCAGGGCGCCGAAGACACCGACGCTGCGTCCGAACGGCTTTATCATGAGCTCACGGCCAAGGGCGTCGAAGTCCTGTACGACGACACCGACCAGCGCGCCGGCGCCAAGTTCGCCGCCGCCGACCTGATCGGCATTCCCTGGCAGATTCTGGTCGGCCCGAAGGGCCTCGCCGAAGGCAAGCTCGAGCTCAAGCGGCGCAGCGACGGGTCGCGCGAGAATCTCAGCCCGGCAGATGTCCTGGCGCAGCTGACCACGTGAGGAATTATCCACCGCACGCGGCGGGATATGGGCAGTTACGGCCACAATTAGCCCGAATCGT
>JBGQCE010000117.1:0-8332 GCA_041495185.1 Bradyrhizobium sp. | reverse complement strand
GTTGCTGTTGCCCCATGCCGAGCAACCGCATCAAGGCGGCCGCCCACGGCATGCTGCCGGCGCCGTTGGCCCCGGGCGGTTGCGGCTGCGGTTGCGGCTGCGGTTGCGGCTGCGCTTGCGGCTGGCCTGGCTGCGGAGGCCGCGGCTGATTGCCACCGCCCTGTCCGAAATTCAGGAGCGGCGCGGCATAATTCGGCGCCGGCACGCCATTCGCCCACATCGCAGGCTGCATCATCGGATCGGGCATCACGCGGCCTCCTTCATGAAGCTGGCCAACTCGGCCGCGAAATCGGTGGCCTTGCGATAATCGACCGCCTTGATGCCGTTGAACTCGCGCACGGCGTCGGGATATTTCGCTTCGACTTCTTGTGCGCTCAGCCCGATATGCGTTTTCTCTGGTGCGTCGATATATGTATAGCGATAGATCGGCTGACCATCATCGGTTCGACCGACGCGCTCCATATCGTCCTTCACGCGTTCGTCGGAGAAGATCATGCTGCCGATGCCGCTCATGGCGTTCGCGCCGCCGCTTAAGGCACCAGCGCCGAGCGAGTTGGAGCCGAGCCCGGCAATCCCCATCAGCGCGTTCACAAAATTGGCCGAGGCCGCGTTGCCGGCGAGATCGGCGTTGGCGGTGGCATTGCCCTTGCCGGTCTCAGCGCTATAGCCAAGGTTCGCCAGGCTGCCGTAATTGGCATTGAGATTGGTGCCCAACCCCGAATAGAGGCTGCCAATGCCGCTCGCGGCGGAAGCAGCCCCGCCCGCGCCCTGCTGCGTGAACGGCAGAAGGTTGGAAATATATTGCTGCCATTGCTGGTTCTGCAGGTTCTGCGCGTTGTTGCCCAGATCGATATTGGTGGCGCCCGATCGGAGATCCCCGGTGCGCGCCTGGTTGCGCAGGATGTTTTCGTTCGAGGCATTGAGCGCGCTTTGATAACCTGGGCCGTTCTGGAATGAGGCGAGTGCGTCGGCGTAACCCTGCTGGCCATTGATGCCGAGCGCATTGCCGAGCGCTTTCGTGCCCTGCGCCTGCTGACCGGAGGACGTCGCGTAGTTTGTCTGGAACGGGAGCAGCCCGGCCGTGAAGTTGGTCGTGAGCGCCCCTCGGCCCTGGTCGAGCGCGGTCGAGGCCTTGCCATAGCCGGCGTCTATGCCGGCCCTTTGGGCCGCGGCCGCGGCTTCCGCGTTGTCGTTGGTGAAGATGTCAAAATAAGCCCATGGGGCAGATCCTCCCGTTCACGTCTCGCGCGAACGCAAAACGGGGCGCTAATTGCACCCCGTTTCGAATTGCGATGATGTTTTGAAGCCGGCTAGCTTAGCCGAGCGAACTCGCCGTGGAGTTTTTTGCGCGCCGCCGATATTGCAGTTTCAGCGGCTAGAATTGTGTTGAAGCGACCCAAGCGGAGTGACCGCTTGTCTACTGAAATCACGGCGCGCCACTTTTTATGGCGGGCATCCCAATGGACGCCCTTCACGCCGCTCCGATTGTCAGAGCGAAGTTTTGCATTTTGCAGGTTTGGCCCATTGCCAGCCTCCCGAAGATTTAACCATCGGTTATTCTGTCGATTGCCATCGCGGTGGTCCACCTGATCTTTCGGGTCGCGTCCCGTCATCATCTTCCAGATGATGCGATGAGCGAGATAATAGGTTGCCTTGCCGTTTTTGCGGATTCCGATGGCTATGTAGCCGCGAAATGTGACCGTGCCGGCAGCCTTTCCACCGCATCGATTATTCCATGCTATTTCGGAGCGGGATCGTCCTGACTTATGTTTCCAAGTCAGCGCGCCGGTGGCTGCATCATAGAAAAGAAGTGCAGTCAGCGTTGGTAAAGAGGGCAGACGCTTAATCGGAGCGCGAGTCATGCCAACAGAATATCCGTTAGTCGGTCGATCACAACCTTTTCTTTAGCCGTTCAGTTCAGCGCGCCGCTCATCGCCAGCGAAGCGATGCGCTCGACGAAGCCGCGCTCGATCTCACCGGCCTGGATCAGCCCGCGCGCGTGCTTGAGATAGATCGATGACAAGGGGAACGTGATGCCGGCGGGATTGCCATTGGCGCGCGCGTTCTTCACGGCAAGGTCCGCATAGTGCTGGCCGAGCGCGTAGTCTTTCTTCCGATCGCCGGTGCTCTCGACGGACCAGCCGTCCCAGGCCTCGACGCGGGATTCGTCCTCGATCTCTTCACGCCGGCGCACGAAGGGCGGCACTTCGACGGGCGCAGGTGCCGCGCCGTTCATGGGTTTTGAGTTGGGCATGGGTGCTTTTCCTCTCAGGGGGGAGAGCATGAAGGATCATGTCAGCTTGTACGGCGTCAGCGTGATCTTCCAGCGGGAGGCCGTGATCGCAGCGAACGCAAAACTGGTCTTGTTTACGAAAGCGGTGTTTGCGTTGTCCGTCACCAGTGTTAGATTTGTAGCGTCAAACAAAACCACCAGGGTAACGCTCTGACCCACCGGGCCTAGTACCTTGTCGCCGACGCTGTAATTCAGGTCCGCAGACAGGCATTCCCAAACTGTGCTTATGTGGGCGGGCGCGACCCCAAGTCCGTGCGCTTGCGATGTTGATGAACTTAACGCATACGGGTTCAAGACTAGAGGTGTCCCCGCTATAAGCCGCCCAGACTGCGCGATGCCCGTTATCTGCGAACCGTCCGCCGCTGGATATTTGGCGGCGCCGTCGAACGCAACAACCTTTCCCGCGCCAGTACCGATGTTGGCGACCGTGAGGACCTCGTTGCCATTCTCCTTGAGGACCGGCCAGTCGAACACATTGTTCGACAGAATACCGTTGAGCTGCGCCAGCAGGTCGTGCGCCTGCTGCTGCCACATCCGTTGTCCGACGGTCGGCAATCCTCCCGGTCCGGTCGCCGGCGCCGATGCCGGCGGCAGCGGCTGCTTGAGGTCGGCCATTAGTTCGACCTCGCCTCCGCCGATTGCACGCCGCGCATCAGCCCGACATAGACCGGGTCAGAAATATCAAGCCGCCAGCGCATGCCGAAGGGAGAGGCAATGCCGCAATTGTTGACCGCGACGCGGCGCAGCTTCTCGCCTTGCTTGCCAAGCCGGCGCAAAATCGGGTTGCCGAAATTGGCGCCGCCATCGCGCGACCAGGAGATCGCCACCTGCGGGTCGATGATGTTGCTGGTCGCTGCCGTGGCGACGCCGACACCGGGCACGAAGTCGAATGAGGCCTGCGCGATCCGTATCCCGGCCGGGAAGTTCGCCACCGGGCCGGATTCGATGCGCATCACAGACATGGCGCCCGCTTCCAGGTACGTTGTCGGGTCGATCGCCAAGATGTTTCCGCTCTGCGCATCGCCGAGCAGCCACTTGCCGAAGGCATTGACACCCTTGATGCCGCGCCAGCGTGCGAAGGCTCCACTCACGATGCTGGAGCGCTCGTTCCACTTCTGCGTATTGAGATTGAACTCCCAGCTCCAAGCGGGTGACGAGATATGCCACACGCTGCGCCCGTCGTGCACGTAGCAGCCGGCGCTCAAGGTGGTTTTATCGGAGACGGCGCGGATGAGCCGGTCGAGATCGGGCGGCGAAATCTTTTCCGGTTCGAGATTGGCGTCGAAACGGTAGACGCCATAATCGTCGCCCACCCACATCAGATTGCCGAAGCCGTCCTGCCAGCCGGCGATTGCCGATGGTCCGATCAGGCCGCGGTCGAGCACCTTGTAGCGGGTATAGGGGAAGGCCGGGAAGGTGTTCGAGGTATTGACGAAGATTTCGCAGAAACTCGTGCAGAAGATGAACAGCAGGCCTTTGTAAGGGATGACGCGGAGCAGGCCGCCGGTCGGGCGCGATTGCGCGGTCGTAAACGTCTGCGAATTGACCGTGGTCGAGTTGGGTCCCGCTGCGAAGATCGTATTGTCGCCGATGCCCCAGAAGAAATAGCCGTCCTGCGAACACACAGAATTCGGGGCCGGCAAAGCGCCGCCGCCGCTGAAGGACGAGACCGACGATGAAGTGACGGTGAAGGCCCCGTTATCCGGATCGACGCATTGAATGTCGGGCGTCGCTTTATTATTGCGCGCCCAAGTCACCGGCTTGGTGCCCGTTAGCGTACCCACGCTGGTGACCGTGCCATCGGAAGCAATCGTCTTCACCACATTGGCGAAGGCGGCAAACAGCAGGTTGTTGACTAGGATCGCGCCGCGAAAGCCGGCTGTCGCCTGCGTGGCGAACACCGACATGCCGGACGAGCGCGACCATTTCTGCAAAGCTGCCGCCGTTTTGCCCAAGGGCTCGGCATAGCAATTGACCAGCCGCCCTGCGCCCTCCTGCGGCTGCTGACCGGGCTGGCTCGATAGCGGAAACGGGATGTCGACTGGTTGCGGCCGAGCCATCAGATATAGCTCACGCGCTGCGGCTCGTAGGTTGGCTTCTTCCGCACCATGATGCCGAGCTTGATGATGGCCTCGTCGTTCTTTTTGGTCAGATCGATAAGCGTTTCGCCCATCACGCCAAACTCGTCGCGCATCTCGTAAGCGCAGATGCTGGCGACGGAGAGGAAGTATTCGAGCGGGATCTCATTGATATCGGGGATATCGACGATCTCGCGCGCGGACAGCTCCGCCACCAGCGAATCCACATTGGCATCGACCCGCGCCGTGTCCTCGATCTCCGGCTGCTGGCCGGTCGCGACCACGCCGAGCTTCTCAAGTATTTTTAGAATGAGATCGGCACGCGTGCGGGTCTCTGCCATTGTCGGGAGCCTTCAAAACGGTGAAGCGAGCGACTAGCGCGCCTCGCCCGCCCGCTCCATGTTGACGAGCTGCTCCAGGCGCGGATCATAGAAGCGCGCCAGATATTCGAGATCGTCCTGGCCGACCTCGCATTCGGTGCGCAGCGCCTCTTCGTCGCTCCAGCGCTTCTGCATGTCGGCCGACTTGGTAACGACCTTGAACCAGGTGATCGCATAGGCGCGATACTGGGTGGAGTTGACCGGCGCGTCGGTGCCCGGATCGAAGGAGGCCTCCGCCTGCTTCTCGCCCTCGACCTTGAACCAGGGATTTTTCTTCGCCTTCTCGATCAGGCGCGGATCGCTCACCGGGCGCGGCTTGTTGGCCTCGAAGGTGAGCTTGCCCCAGACGGTGGTGACCGGATCGCCCGGGCGTGGGATGTATGTGATGTTGACGGGGGCGGTTTTCTCGGGCGCGGATGCCTTCTTCGCATCGGCGGGTTTTGCCTGCGAAGTTTTCTGGGTCTGCGGCTCTGCCATGATAGTCCTCGGGTTGTGGCGCATGATGTGCGCCGGGAAAGAGCGGACGGCGCGCTGATCGGGCGCCGTCCTTTTGCGTGGCCGCCTTAAACGATCAGTTGTCGTTGTTCGGCATGTACTCGATCACGCAGGTGGTCGAGCCGGTGGTCGCGGCCGTCCCGGTCTGCGAGAAGCGACCGTAGAGGTCGATCTCGCCCGCGGCGGTCGCTGCCAAACCAAGCCCCGCCGCGGTGGTGAGGTTCTGGAAGGTGGCCGACGCTTCATTGAGATCGGCGACCGCAATGACATCGACGCCGGTCGGGGTCGAGCCCACCGTCACCACATTGGTGGAGACGGCGTTGAACACCGCGGTGACGTGGCACTTGATCGCCGTGATGAACGTGGCCGCCGGCAGGCGGCCGAACTTCACGCCGCTCCCGATGCGGGCATCGTTGAAGTTGATGGTGAAGCGGAAGTAGCTCGTCTGCTGCGTCTGATTGAGGCGCGCAGAGAACACCGCCGTCGACGGCACGCTGAGGGCGACCGCCGCGGTGGCGATACCCATCAGCGCGATGGAAGCGAGCGCGAGCGCCCGCAGGTGACGTTTGGCGAAGGAGATCATGGCTGTGTGGTCCTTTTCAGTTGTTGCCTTCTTTGGCCCCACTCTTCATAATGAGCGGAACGGAGTCGAAGATGTCAGGCAAAGAGAGATGGAAGCCGGTTGTCGGATACGAGGATTGCTATTCGATATCCGATAGAGGTCGGCTTGCGCGGACGGCCGGTTACGGTGCCGCGCAAACGCCTTGCTGGAAGATCAGGGCCGCCGCATTTAAGAACGGCTACCTCAGTTACCACCTGTGCAAAGACGGAATTAGAAAGTACCGCCTAGCGCACGTCATGGTGTGGGAAGCATTCAAGGGCCCGATTCCGAAGGGCCGCGAGATCAACCATAAGAATGGCAATCGCCGCGATCCTTGGCTTCGCAACCTCGAACTCATGACGCGATCTCAAAACGCGGCCCATTCATTCAGTGTGCTTGGGCGCGCGAATTTCAATCGTCCGCAGCGCGGTTCCAAGAATGGAAGCGCCAAACTGACCGAGGCCGACATTCCGAAGATTTTTGCGCTCGCCGCCGATGGTTTATATCAGTGGCAGATCGCAGAAAAATTCGGCGTGTCTCAGCGCGCAATCGGCAGCGTGTTGCTGGGAACGACTTGGCGGCACGTGAGCGCCGCCAAGCGCGTCAATGTACAGGATTAAGCGTCCGCAGCAGCGGCGAAAAATCCCGTAAAGATTCCCCACTCCTTGAGGTTCCCCGCCACGTTCTTCTTGGCCACCTTGCCGATGCCGTAGGCCATCTTGATGCCGGCGCCGCGGAAGAACTGATAGTCGTCTTCCTTGAGGAAGGTCGGCATCGGCATCTTGCCCCAGCACACGGCGAGCGCGGACTGCCCGCACATGAAGGCCGGCATTACCTGGCCGGCGGAGCCGCCTGCGGTTGCGTAGAACGCGGGCAGACGGATCGACAATTCCGGAATTTCGCGGATGATGACGCCGTTGTAGAGCAGGTCACCGTCCTGGAAGAGCGGATTGTTGTTGAGCCCGTCACCCTCACGCGCGCGTGCGTTGATGTTGGAGCTGATGATGCTCGCATCGTTTGCCAGATCGCGGAAGTGCTCCTGGCCGACGAACAGCACGAAGTATTCCCGGCCGCTCTTGATCTTGAACGGGCGGATACGCGGGTTGGCCTTCTTGGCCGACCGCTTCATGCGCACCACCAGCGAAGCCGAGATTAGTTCGGTCGTGGCGATGTTGGCGAGGGAGGCTGCGAAGTTTCCGGCCGACAGGTTGGAGGTATTGTCGGTGCCGAACAGCACGCGATCACCGTTGTCGGTCAACCAGGTATTGCGCTGCGCGGCGGTCGCGGCATCGAACAGGATGCCGTTGGTGCGCTGGCCGGCGGCGGTGCCGAGCCCAGCGGGCTGGGCTTCCGACGGCAGCGAGAAGAACGCATCGCAGATCTCGTCGCGCTGGAGTTCCTTGCCCCAGTCCGACAGCAGCGGCTTCGCCTCGGCGAACAGATCGACGGACGATTTCTGCTCGTCCGCGTTGCTGATCTTGATGGCGTTGCGCGCCCAGTCGATCCAGAACCGGCAACCGTAGTTGTCGATCGTTTCCTCGTTGCCGGCGAGCGTGCCGGAAGCAACGGGCTGGTTCTTCAGGCGTGCGACGAGCGGCACGTTGATCTGCTCGCCGCCGTTCTTCAGGTCGTTGACGAGCCGGATGATCGCGGTGATATCCGTGCCCATGTAGGGGCTGAAGAGATTCTCGCGGACATATTCGCGGGTGATGTCTTTGCGAAAGACGATCAGTTTGTTGTTGGTCTGCAGAGTGGTCACGGCCATTGCCGAGATCCTTTCGTGCTAGGACGCCAAGCCCGCGACCGCATTGACTTTCGACCAACAAAAAGCCGCCTCGGGGGCGGCCGTTTCGGATCAGTCAGTTCGGGTTCGCTTAGGCGGCGTCGTCGGTTACTGCGGCTTCGAAGATGCCGGCCTCGGAGCCATCGACGTGGCGCCGATCCGGTATTTGCCCCGATCCGCCGCCGCGGGCGGAGTTGAGCGAAGGCGTTGATCCAACGCGCGTGATGGCGCGGGGGCGGCCGTTATTGCCGGTCTCCGCGGTCTCGCGCATTTTCTCCATGACGCCCTTGATGAAGCCGGCGTCGTTGAGCAGTTTCTCGCGGGTTTCGGTCTCGATCTTGCTGCGGTATGCAGCAGGATCATCACCCACCTCGCGCAACGTCTTGACCTGATTGTGCCAGCTGATCAGCGCGCGGCCCGGGTTCGGGCTCGCCCAGATGCGGCGCACGGTCTGCACGTCATTCGGGTTGTTTTTGTCGAGCGAGGTGACGGCTTTGTAGGCTTCGTTGAATGCCTCGCCGTGGCGCTCATGCGCGCCCTGCATGCTCATCTCGACGCGCAGCGCATCGAGCCGGGCGTTAGTCTGTTCGCCCATGCCCGCGATCTTGCGGTCCATGAACTGTCGATAGCCTTCCGGGTCGGCGAAGATATCGGGCGCTTGTTCCTCTTGCTGCTGCTTATCCTGTTGGGGTTGCAGCGTGC
>JBGQCE010000116.1:0-8339 GCA_041495185.1 Bradyrhizobium sp. | reverse complement strand
GAAGCGGCGGCGGCGGGGATCGGTGATCCGGCTCGAAATCGAAGCCAAGATGCCGGAAGAACTGCGCGCCTTCGTGCAGCGCGCGCTTTCCACCGCCGACGACGAGGTTTTGCTGGTCGATGGCGTGCTGGCGATGAACGAGCTGTCGCAACTGACCCGGCTCGACCGGCCCGACCTCGAATTCGTACCCTATGTACCCCGTCATCCCGAACGCGTGCGCGATCACGGCGGCGATATCTTCGCGGCGATCCGGCAGAAGGATCTGATCGTTCATCACCCCTATGAGTCGTTCGATGTCGTGGTGCAGTTCCTGCAACAGGCCGCCCGCGACCCCGATGTCGTCGCCATCAAGCAGACGCTCTATCGCACCTCGAACAACTCGCCGATCGTGCGCGCGCTCGCGGAGGCCGCGGAGGCCGGAAAGTCGGTGACGGCGCTGGTCGAACTCAAGGCGCGGTTCGACGAAGAAGCCAACATCCGCTGGGCGCGCGACCTCGAGCGCGCCGGCGTGCAGGTGGTGTACGGATTTATCGAGTTGAAAACCCACGCCAAGCTGTCGCTGATCGTGCGTCGCGAGGGCGGCAGCCTCACGACCTACGTCCACACCGGCACCGGAAATTATCATCCGGTCACCGCGCGCATCTACACCGATCTGTCCTACTTCACGTCCGATCCGATCATCGGGCGCGATGCCGCGCGGGTGTTCAACTACATCACCGGCTATGCTGAACCGAGCGATATCGAGAAGATGGCGGTGTCGCCGCTCACCTTGCGCAAGCGGATCATCGAACATATTCACGGCGAGACCAATCACGCGCGTCATGGCAGGCCGGCCGCGATCTGGATGAAGATGAACTCGCTGGTCGACCCCGACATCATCGACGCTCTCTATGAGGCGTCGCAGGCCGGCGTTTCGATCGAGCTCGTGGTGCGCGGCATCTGCTGCCTGCGGCCGGGCATTACAGGACTTTCGGAGAACATCCGGGTCAAGTCGATCATCGGCCGTTTCCTCGAACATGGCCGAATCTACTGCTTCGGGATGGGACAGGGCCTGCCCAGCACAAAAGCTGCTGTGTATATCTCGTCCGCCGACATGATGCCGCGTAACCTCGACCGGCGTGTCGAAATCCTCTGTCCGCTGCAGAATCCTACGGTGCATCAGCAGGTTCTCGAACAGATCATGGTCGCGAATCTCAAGGATACCGAGCAAAGCTGGCAGTTGTTGCCGGACGGGTCGTCTACGCGTATGAAGGCCGCGAAGGGCGAAGAGCCTTTCAACCTGCATAATTACTTCATGACAAATCCGAGTCTGTCAGGCCGTGGAAAGTCGCTTAAGGAATCTTCGCCGCGCCGCCTCACGCGCCGTACCGAGCGTCAGAATCCGTCATAAGGAACCCTTACGGTGAAGCGGCCGCGCAAACGCGCATCCAGCGTCGCGGTCATCGACATCGGCTCGAACTCGGTGCGTCTCGTCGTCTATGAATCGATGACGCGCAGCCTCGTCTCGATCTTCAACGAGAAGACCCTTTGCGGGCTAGGCCGCGAGGTTCAGTCCACCGGCCTGCTGGCGCCGGACGCCGTCGCCAAGGCTTTGACGTCGTTACGGCGTTTTCGCGCGCTGTGCCGGGTGATGAAGGTCGGCCGCGTTTATGCGATCGCCACCGCCGCCTGCCGCGACGCCACCAACGGTCCCGACTTCATCGCCAAGGCGGAGCGCATCTGCGGCGTTCCGATCGAAATCCTGTCGGGCCCGCGCGAAGCGAAATTATCCGCGCTCGGCGTGGTGTCGGGCGTTCACAAGCCGGACGGCATCGTCGGCGATCTCGGCGGCGGTTCGGTGGAACTGATCGACGTGCGTGGCAACCGCGTCAGCCGGGGCGTGACGCTGCCGCTCGGAGGTCTGGCATTGCAGGATTTATCGCATAAATCGCTGAAGCGCGCCGAGCGTATCGTCAGGACCGAACTTTCCGGCGTTGCCCAGCTCAAGGCCGGCCGCGGCCGCACCTTTTACGCGGTCGGCGGGACATGGCGGGCACTGGCGCGCATCCACATCATCCAGAGCGGTTATCCTTTGCGGGTGATGCATGGCTATTCGATACCGGCGAAAGCCGCGCTCGATTTTGCGCAGCGCCTGCGCCGTCTCGCGGCGGCGAACATCCTGGCCAATATCGATGTCGTCGCCGATGCGCGGCGCCCGCTCCTGACCTATGCGGCCCTTGTTCTCGAATACGTCATTCGCGTCGCAAAGCCGAAGACCATTGTGTTTTCGACCTTCGGGGTGCGCGAGGGCCTGCTTTACGAGATGCTGCCGCAGGCCGAGCGTGCAAGCGACGGGTTGATCTGCGCGGCGCAGACGCTGAACGAACTATTGTCGCGATCCGCGCGCCACGCCGAGGAACTGATCGAATGGACCGACCGTCTGGTGCGGGTCGTGAAGCTGCGGGAGACCGACGAGGACCGCCGGCTGCGCCATGCCGCCTGCCTGCTGTCGGACATCGGATGGCGGGTGCATCCCGACCACCGCGGCGAGGAAACGCTCAACCTCATCACCAACGGAAATTTCGGCGCGATCAGCCATCAAGGCAGAGCGTTCGTCGCGCTGTCGGTGTTCTACCGTTATGCGGGCTTAAGCGAACAGAATGAACCGCCCGTGATTATCCAGGAGCTGGTGCCGCCAGCCATGCTCGAGCGCGCCCGCCTGCTCGGCGCGGCATTTCGCGTCGCCCATCTGATATCGGCGGCGCGGCCGGGCGTATTGCCGGCGACCCATTTTCGAAGCCGCGGCCGCAAGCTGATGCTGGTGTTCGAACACAGGATGGTCGATCTCGTCGCCGATCGCGTCGGCAGCCGCTTCAAGCAGCTGGCGCGGCTGGTCGGCCGCTCCGGATCGATCGTCAGGCGCTAGGCGCGCGTGCGTTCTAGGGGAGCGCTTGCGGCAGGTCGGCCGGTAGAGCCTCCTCGCCAACCGCCGTCAGCGCGAGATGCTCGAGTTGCCGCAGCTTGCGCTTTCGCCAGATCGATCCCACGACCAGAACCGCGATCGCACCCAGGATTGAGGCGATATATTCGACCAGATCTCCGTCCAGACTGAAGTGCGGCGATACGCCGAAAATCGCCGAGGTCGCGTCAAGACTGAGCGCAATCTGGCCATCGAGAAGCCGCTGCAGGAAGGGATGCACGGCTGGGTCGGTCTCGATCACGTCGCCCGCGATCCAGCCGAGCAGCGTTGCGCCCAGCCAGATCAGAATCGGAAACCGGTCGAGCACCATCATGATCAGCGCCGCGCCGGCGATAATCATTGGAATGCTGACGGCAAGGCCGAGGATCAAGAGCGACATCTGGCCGTTGGCGGCTGCCGCGACCGCGATGACGTTGTCCAGGCTCATCACGATGTCGGCGATCACGACAATCCGGATGGCATGCCAGAGACTGGTGCCCGCGGTGACGTCGTCGCCTTCCTCTTCAGGGACCAGAAGCTTGGCTGCGATTACGAATAGCGCAATTCCGCCGACCAGCTTCAGATAAGGCAGCACCATCAGCTTCGCGACGATGCCGGTGAATGCGATCAGCAGCACCACCGCAATGCCGGCGCCGATCACCATGCCCCACAGGCGTTCCCGGGGCGCAAGGCCGCGGCAGGCCATCGCGATCACAAGCGCATTGTCGCCGGACAACAGCACGTTGATCCAGATGATCTTGCCGACCGCGAGCCAGAACGCCGGCGATTGCATGTCGACTTGCACTTGCGTGAAGAACGCGCCGATATTCGCGGGATCAACGATCTGCAACAGCCAATTCACAGCCTACCCCCCTTGGCGCAAATGTCCGCCCCAGCGGCCATTGTCGACTAGACCTGTGCGCCCGCGCCGGTGTCAATCAACCGACGATTTCGTTGCCCGAGAAAAACTGGGCGATCTCGATGGCCGCCGTCTCGGGGGCATCGGAACCGTGCACCGAGTTTTCACCGATCGACTTCGCATGCAGCTTGCGGATCGTTCCATCGGCCGCCTTGGACGGATCGGTCGCGCCCATGACGTCGCGGTGCTTGAGCACGGCGTTTTCGCCCTCGAGAACCTGAACGACGACCGGACCGGAAATCATGAAATCCACCAGCTCGCCGAAAAACGGACGCGCCTTGTGAACGGCGTAGAAGATTTCGGCCTGGTCGCGGGTCATGCGGATGCGCTTTTGCGCAACGATGCGAAGTCCGGCTTTCTCGATCAGCGCGTTGATCGCGCCCGTCAGATTGCGCGCGGTCGCGTCGGGCTTGATGATCGAGAAGGTGCGTTCAATCGCCATGATTTTTTCCTTGGATAAAGCGCTGACGGGAGTTGCGGGGCTTATATCGGCGCCACCGGCGAACGGCAAGCGGGCTGCGGAATTACAGCAATTTCACGAAGATGAACCCTCTCTGAAACCAATGTCCCGCTTTCGTTCACCTTCTCAGGCGTAGCTTTTGATCGACCGGACGCCTCGGCGGTTAGGGGGCGTTGCGGCTGCAATGTCACCGATGGCGCCCACCGCGCCGAACCTGAGGAGACGACCATGTTACGCAAACTCTCGCTTGTTGCTGTTGCCGCAGCTTCGCTAGGTGCGGCCGCGTTGGCACCGACTTCCGCCTCCGCCTGGGGCGGTTGGCACGGCGGCTGGCACGGCGGTTGGCATCACGGCTGGGGTTGGGGCGGACCGCGCTTCGTCGGCGGCCCCGGCTATTATGGTTACGGTGGCTGTTATGTGCGGCAATTGGTCCCGACGCCATGGGGTCCCCGCTGGCGCCTGGTAAACCGCTGCTATTGAGCTCAGTCGCCCAATCCCCGATGTCAAAGCCCCGGCCCTGTCGCGCCGGGGCTTTTGTTCGAGATCGATCGGGCGGAGCCGCCTGTCGCCTTCATGCAAATTTTACCAGAAAGTCCTGCATTACAATCCTTACATGAAACAATTTCTACCCCGGCGACTTGATGCTGCGTCACCTCGTTGAAATGCACATGCAGCGGAACTTGTCATGAATGGCCGGACCACCGACAACAGCGAACGAATCGACCGCAAGACCAGCCGGTCGATCTGCGACGCCGTAGGCGAACGGCTGCAGCAGAGCCTGCGCCCGGTGAAGTCCGTGCTGCCGTCCCATCTGGAGCATCTGATGGACGAACTGAACCGGCAGGACGACAGCGGCCACCGCATATCGTCGAACTAAGGTGAATATTGCGGCATAAGCGGCCAGCGGAGAGCCTGTTTCGCTCAAAAAACGGGTTGCGTTTGGCGGCGGCTCCGGTGACAACCCCGCATGCTTTCAATTACCGACATATCGGTCCGGATTGCCGGACGGCTTTTGATCGATCATAGCTCCGCGCAGATCGTCCCCGGCGCGCGCGTCGGCTTCGTCGGCCGCAACGGCGTCGGCAAATCAACGCTGTTCAGCGCGATCCGCGGCGAGTTGCCGACGGAGACCGGCAGCATCACGATCCCTCCACGCTGGCGCGTCGGCAGTCTCGCACAGGAAGCCCCCGACGGCCCGGAGAGCCTGGTCGATGTCGTGCTCAAGGCCGATGTCGAACGCGACGCCCTGCTGCGCGAAGCCGAAACCGCCCATGATCCCCACCGGATCGCGGAAATCCAGACAAGGCTAGTCGACATCGACGCTCATTCGGCGCCCGCCCGCGCCGCTGCGATCCTCAACGGCCTCGGATTTTCGACCGCGGATCAGGCGCGGCCCTGTCAGGAATTTTCAGGCGGCTGGCGGATGCGGGTCGCGCTCGCGGCGACCTTGTTCGCCGCTCCCGATCTTCTGCTGCTGGACGAGCCGACCAACTATCTCGATCTCGAAGGCACGCTGTGGCTCGAGGACCATCTCGCCAATTATCCGCGCACCGTGATCGTCATCAGCCACGATCGCGACCTGCTCGACACCTCGGTCGACCAGATCCTGCATCTCGATCGCGGCAAGTTGACGCTCTACAAGGGGACCTACTCTTCCTTCGAAGAACAGCGTGCCACGCGCGAAATGCTCGATGCCAAGCACGCCAAACGGCAGGCCGACGAACGCAAGCGGCTGCAAGCCTTTGTCGATCGCTTCAAGGCCAAGGCCTCGAAAGCCCGTCAGGCCCAGTCGCGCGTCAAGATGCTGGAGAGGATGAAGCCCGTCACCGCGCTGGTGACGCAGGATGTGCGCGAAATTTCATTTCCGACACCGGAGAAGATGCTGTCGCCGCCGATCATCGCGGTCGACGATGTCTCGGTCGGCTACGATCCGAAAAAGCCCGTGCTCAATCGCGTGACCCTGCGCATCGACACCGACGATCGCATCGCGCTGCTCGGCTCCAACGGCAACGGCAAGTCGACGCTGGTCAAGCTGCTTGCCAACAAGCTGACGCCGTTCTCAGGGCATGTCACGCGCGCGGAGAAACTGTCGGTCGGATATTTCGCGCAGCACCAGGTCGACGAACTCAATCTCGACGGCTCGCCCTACGATCACATCCGCAAGCTGATGCCGGAGGCCACTGAGACCAAGATACGCGGGCGCACCGGCGCGATCGGCTTTTCGGGCAAGGCCGGCGACACCCTTGTCAGGAGCCTGTCGGGCGGCGAAAAAGCCCGCTTGCTGCTTGGACTAGCGACCTTCTTCGGTCCCAACATGATCATTCTCGATGAGCCGACCAACCATCTCGATATCGACAGTCGCGCGGCGCTTGCGGAAGCGATCAATGAATTTCCCGGCGCCGTGATCATGGTCTCGCATGACCGCTATCTGATCGAAGCCTGCGCCGATCAATTATGGGTCGTTGCCGATCGAACTGTGACGACCTATGACGGCGACCTCGACGATTACAGGCGCATGGTACTGTCGGCACGCGGCATGCGCACGAATTCGCGCGACCGCGGCGGCGAGGAGCGCAACAACGGCCGCGACAAGCCTCAGCGCGGCAGAAGCGAAAAGCGCGTGCCGCTAAAGCAGAAGATTTCAGACGCCGAGGCCGAGATCGCGCGCATCAACGGTATTATCGCCAAGATCGATACCGCGCTGGCACTGCCGGATCTGTTCACGCGCGACCCGAAGCAGGCTGCCCAACTCAGCAAGGCGCGCGCTGGTGCCGAGAGCGCGTTGCAGCGGGCCGAGGAAGAATGGCTGGCGGCGAGTTCGCAGTATGATGAAGCCGCCGGCTGAGAAAATTCAGCCGCGAGAGCGGACGGGAACGATCAGGTCGCCGCGGGTTTCTTTTTCGCTTTGGACTTTGCGGCCTTCGGCAGCGCCACCGGCTCGGGTCCGCGCTCGATCGAACTCAGGCGTCCTGCGGTGAACGTATAGATTCCGGCGCGCTGTCCTCGCGAATAGTTGACCATCGCCACCCGATCGCCGCGCGCATTGTTGGAGAGATTGACGCTGTCAGGTGCGCCGATGCCGCGCACCACGTCGCATTCGGTATGACCAAGCGCCACCGTTCCCGTTGTCGAGGGAGCCGGCGCGGTAGCGCCGCCGTCGGTTAAGGCGTTGGCGTCCGCAGGGCTGCCGGGAGGCGCCATTCCCGGGCAATACCCCTCGACACTGACCAAATCTTCAGCCGAGACCGGCTTGTCGGGTGTGAGAGGCGGTGTGTCGATCGAAATGTTTCGGATGAACAGCCTGCCGGGGCGCGAGAACCACTCCGCATCTTTCGACAGAAGATCGGAAGCACTTGAGCAGCCCGCGATGAGCGGGGCAAACACAAGCAACGCCAGCAGTGGTTTTCGATAACGATTTTTGTCTCGCACGATGAACTAAATTCCCACCCGTCGCTTAAGCGCTTGTCCCACCATCACTTTGCGGCACGACCGTGGCTGGGCGCAAGCGCGCCAGCCGAAACTGCAGATTATCATTAATTGCCTGATATCGCTATTCCCGGCGCTGCCACCGGCCCCGTTCGTCGGCCTGCCAATAGGTGACCTCGAACCCCCGCGCCTTGCAGTCTGTCCAGGCGCCCCGGGCGGCCGCGAGCGCCTCCCCGTCGTCACCGTTAAAAATCAGAACCATCCGGTCATAGGCGTCCGAATCCGCCGGCAGAGCGGCGTTGTCGATCAGGAACCTGACATTGGCCCGGTTCGGGTTGCCCTCCTCCACCGCCAGCACGATCGGCTGGTCCTGCGCATCGCCAGCGCGCCCCGCGTCGCCAGCGCGCCCTGCGTCGCCGGCGCGCCAGGTGGCGTGCGGCAAAAATGAATCGTCGCGATAGGTCCACAGATGCGCATCGAGCGCATCCGCGCGCTCCTGCGATGTCGACTGCACGACAACTCGCCAGCCACGCTCCAGCGATTTCTCGAGCAGCGGCGGCAAGACGCTTTCGAGCGACATGTTCTGCAAATGGTAG
>JBGQCE010000115.1:0-8396 GCA_041495185.1 Bradyrhizobium sp. | reverse complement strand
GCGGATTATGGCTTGCCTGCGCCCGGTCGGGCCGGCTTCGCCTCCGCTGGACTTGACGCCGGCGTCGAGGCGTCAGGACCACACGACTTCGCCGTCCGCAGCAACATCGTTCGTCCAGCGCGCCGTCTGACCGCTCACAGGCCCGTTAGAGCCCGCCCTGCGATCACGTCACACGCCAAACGCTGCCGCGTCCACCGCATCCCGCCCCGCGTCCGTGACGATCGCGATACGCCCCTCCAGAGGGACGAGACGGTGAGGGATATAGAAGTGATTTGGGTCAGGCGAGAACGGAAATATTTTTGCAAATGGGGCTGGACAGCCGAACAGCCCGTCGGGCAAATCAGCCGACCTGACCCACAGAAAGAAGGCCGTAGATTTCTCTGCGACCTCCCTTCGGGATCTTCAGCGGTCGCGGGCTTACCAGCGCGGACCCGCTCCAAAGCCAATTCCCACGCCGCCCGGGCCAACACCGATTCCGACGCTCGGACCATCGTTGTAGTATCCACCGTCGTAATATCCGCGCCGTTGGATGTAGCGTTCACGTGGTGCGTAGTTATACGAATCCTCAATGATAACGCGGCGCTGACCACGTTCCTGCCAACAGCGCCCGTATTCATTACATATCACGCGGACGTTTTCGATGCCGTTGTCCGGAATAACCGCGAGGCCGTTAGAGAGCGGACCTGCCGACGCAGCAGTGGCGAACATTGCGCTGGCCCCGAGCGCAAGCGAGATAATGAGCGTGTTCATGCTGAACTCCTCTCTGCTTCTACCGATACAAGCGCCAGAACTACCAATTGTTCCCGGGCTTTTCGTTTTTGCTCGCCCGCGCCGACGAGGTGATCGAATGAGGACAGGGTTTGCTGCAGCTCATTGGGAGGGTTAGCCGGGACAACGTGGATTATTTTCCTAGCCAAGAATTTGTCAAGCGGTATCGGGAAATTGCAAGGCCCATCCAGAGAATGCGGTTAGTGCGGGACGGCTTTATCGCTGCCCTATGGTGTTTCAGCCCTTCGCCGCATAAACGGTGTCCTGAAGGAACCCGCAAAATCCTCCGACCTGAAAGTGGATACCCAGACAATGTTCGTTTCCTTTTTCCCCCGACCCAAGCTGTTCTTTCTGTCGGTAATCGTCTGGTCGGCGCTGGCGATGACGTTCTGGTATGGCTACGCCAGCGATCTCTTTGGGTCGTCCGCTCCCGGAATGGTCGGCGTGGCGACGTTCTGGTCGGCATGGTCACTTTGGTTCGATCTCTATTTTACCCTTTGCGTCGCCGTCTTCGCGGGCGCCTGGATGTGGTTGTCGCCGCATCCCTGGGCGCCATGGTCGATTCTCGGTTCCGCGCTGATCCTGTTCACCTCCTACTTTCAGGTCCAGGTCAGCGTCGCAATCAACACCTGGTATGGGCCGTTCTACGATCTGGTCCAGGCCGCGCTTTCGAAATCGGCGCCGGTCACGGTCGAGCGGTTCTATAGCGAATTGTGGACCTTCGCCGGCATCGCCATGGTCGCGGTCGTGGTCGGCGTGATGACGCGGTTCTTCGTCAGCCACTACATCTTCCGCTGGCGGACCGCGATGAACGACTTCTACATCGCAAACTGGCCGCAGCTCCGCAGGATCGAGGGCGCCTCGCAGCGGGTGCAGGAAGACACCATGCGGTTTGCGACCACCATGGAAGGTCTCGGCGTCAATCTCATCAGTGCGGTGCTGACGCTGCTGGCGTTCCTGCCGGTTCTGCTGAGGCTCTCCAGCAATATCACGGAGCTGCCTCTGATCGGCTCCATCCCCTATCCGCTGGTGTTCGCCGCGGTGATCTGGTCGGTGCTCGGAACCGGCGCTCTCGCGCTGATCGGCATCAGGTTGCCCAGAATCGAGTTTTTCAACCAGCGGGTCGAAGCGGCCTATCGCAAGGAGCTCGTGCTCGGCGAAGATGACCCGGCCCGCGCCGACCCACCGACAGTGAGCGTACTGTTTGAGGACATTCGCAGGAACTACTTCCGGCTTTATCTGAACTTCATGTATTTCAATATCGGCCGCATCGTTTATTTGCAGACCGACGTCATCTTTCCCTACGTCCTGCTGGCGCCAACGATCATTGCCGGCAAGATCACGCTCGGTTCAATGAACCAGATCCTGAATGCGTTCACCGAGGTCAGAACCTCGTTTCAGTATCTCGTCAACGCGTGGAGCACGATCGTCGAACTGATTTCGATCTATCAGAGACTGCGGGCTTTTGAGGCCAAGATCGGCGGCGAGGCTCTCCCCTCGATTGAGACAGGGACGGAGTTGGAGCCACTGTCGTTGTGATGCGGCGCGGCCCGATAACGGCCCGCCGGCGTAACCCGCCGCTTTATCGTCGGTGAAGGCAGCGGCGCGAACTTCTCCCGTCATTTCGGCCCGGACATCTTCGCTGAAATGATGTTAGGCTTCATCCGTCGACTTTTGGGGGCAACGCATAAAAGCGCGCGAATTCACGATGGCCGCAGGCGGTGCGGCAGCATGGCCTGTCTCTGCGCAGGCGCGACCATCCAGGAAAATCCGCAGCCGGAGGAAACCATGAGACGGCAGAAAAAATTCTATGCCTGGGGCTATGCCGACGAGGATCTGACCCCGGACGAAATCAAGCCGTGGGAAACAGGTATCGCAAAGCGATACGGGCTCTCGGGGTTCGACGTCACCCCGCCGCCCAAGGCTGAAGAGATTACGCTGCGTCCCTCACGCGTCGCCGTGCCATCCGCGCTGCAACCTGTCGTTCGCACCGATCATCTCACCCGGCTGGAGCACTCTTACGGCAAGGCCTGGTTCGACACCTGCCGCATGTTCCTGCGCTCGGTGCCCAATCCGCCCGACGCAGTCGCCTTTCCCGACAACGAACAGGACATCGTACGCATCCTCGCATGGTGCGACCAGATCGGCGCCAAGGCCATTCCGTATGGCGGCGGCTCGTCGGTGGTGAAGGGCATCGAACCCGCGGCCGGGTTCGAAAAGGTCGTGACGATCTCGATGCGCCACATGGACAAGGTGCTGGAGGTCGATCCGGTAAGTCACGCGGCGCGCATCGAGGGCGGCGTTTACGGGCCTCACATCGAAGACCAGCTGCGCGAGACGCCGTTCACGATGCGCCACTACATGCAGGCCTACCGCTGCTCGACGCTGGGCGGCTGGATCGCCACGCGTTCGGGAGGTCACTACGCGACCCTCACCACCCACATCGACGATTTCGTCGAGAGCATGCGGGTGGTGACGCCGGTCGGCACCCTTGAGACGCGGCGCCTGCCGGGCTCCGGCGCGGGGCCAAGCCCCGATCGGATGTTCATCGGGTCCGAGGGCATCCTCGGCATCATCACTGAAGCATGGGTGCGGCTGCGCAAGAAGCCAACCTTCCGCGCGGCAACCAGCGTGCGCTTCAAGGACTTTTATGCCGGTGCCGACGCTGTGCGCGGCATCACGCAGGCTGGCCTGTATCCTGCCAACTGCCGGCTGCTTGAGGCGCGCGAGGCGCTGCCCGATATCCCGTGGGACAATAAAGAGGCCGTGCTGATGCTCACCTTCGAGTCGGCCGACCACCCGCTCGAGGCCTGGATGGCACGCGCGCTGGAAATCTGCCGGGATAGCGGCGGTGTCCCGGACGCCGCGGCACTGGACGACGAGAACTCGCACCGCACGGGCGCCGCCGGCGCCTGGCGCAACAAATTCATCCGCGCGCCGCATTACAGCGAACACGCGGTCGCGCGCGGGGTGCTCTCCTCGACATTCGAGACCTCGATGACATGGGAGCGGTTCCGCGATTTCCACGCCAGGATCACGAAGATCACCCACGATACCATCAGGCAGGTGACGGGCCGCGAGGGTACGGTCACCTGCCGCTTCACGCATGTCTATCCCGACGGGCCGTGCCTCTACTTCACGTTTGGCGGCATCCTCGACAAGCGGATCATGCTCGACCAGTTCATGGCGGTGCTGACGGCCTGTACGGCGGCAACCGTCGAACATGGCGGTACGACCACCCACCATCATGCGGTAGGCCGGTTCCATCGGCCGTTCTATGACAAGCAGCGGCCGGAACTGTTTGCCCGCGCGCTGCGGGGCGCCAAGCGCGAACTCGATCCGAAGGGCATAATGAATCCCGGCGTGCTGATCGATCCGTGATCAGACGCCGGCGGGCAGGCGCATGACGCGACCCGAATGAGACGCTGAGCCGCGCTAAAAGGCCGAACACATGAGCGCACCGACCAATCCTGCAAACGTGAAGAAAGCTCTTGCCAACTCGGAGCCGTCCACACATGAGGGAAGTGCGGACATCTAACATTCGCAGCTTGAGGTCCGCTTTTGGCGCGGACATGGGCCTAATCAAAATTTGAAGCGGTTTTGTGCCATTTATCACTCGCCGCCCAGTCGTTTACTGTTATGATTTCGCATTGCAGAAGGTGCGGTCCTTACTAACGCGAGTTCTTCTCCAGGGAGGGAGCTTATGAGCAAGCAACCAGCCGTCATCTACGACGAAAAAGCCCAACGCCTAGCCGACGAGATGATCGCGGCCGAGGCGCGGCATATCGCCCGCCGCATGGCGGAAGAGCAGGAATGCGATTGTAAGGACGGGATGTTTCCGCGCGCGGGAATGACCGATCGTCGTAAATTCCTGTTCGCTGCCGGCTCACTCGCCGGCGTTGTCGGCTCGGCGGGCATTGCCCATGCGGCCGACGACAAGGCGCCAGCCGGTGCCATCCATTTTAGCGTGGCCGACGATCCGACCAAGGAACAAGGCCGTGCGGTTGCGGCCGACGGCGGCTACGGCTCACGCTCGCAATTCGAAACGGAAGCGCGTTGGCGCTTTCCAACCGCGAATGAGAATACCTCCTGGAGCATGACGCCGCTCGACAAGATGCTCGGCAATCTCACTGCATCCGGGCTTCACTTCGAACGTCATCACGGCGGCATTCCGACCATCGACCCCGCCAAGCACGCGCTTGTCGTTCACGGCATGGTAAACACGGCCAAGAAGTTTTCGATGGCCGATATCAAACGCTTCCCGTCGGTCACCCGCAAGCATTTCATCGAATGTTCGGGCAACGGACTGACCGAGTGGAACAAACCGACCTTGAAGACAGTGCAGGGCACGCATGGTCTGCTGAGCACGACCGAATGGACGGGCGTGCAGTTCGCCACAATCGCGCGTGAGGTCGGCCTTAAGGACGGCTCGGCCTGGGTGCTGGCCGAAGGCGCCGACGCCGCGGTGATGACGCGCAGCATCCCGATGGAAAAGATGCTGAAGGATGCGCTGCTCGTATACGGACAGAACGGCGAGGCATTGCGACCCGAGCAGGGGTATCCATTGCGGCTGCTGCTGCCCGGCTTCGAGGGCAACACGCACATCAAATGGTTGCGCCGCTTAGACGTCAGCGACAAGCCGTTCATGACGCGCGAGGAGACGTCGAAATATACCGACTTGCTAGGCAACGGAAAGGCCCGCCAGTTCAGCATGGAGATGGACGCAAAATCGGTCATCACCTTCCCGTCCGGCGACATGAAGCTTCCGGGCGCCGGCTTCTACAGCATCCAGGGTCTGGCGTGGACCGGGCGCGGGCGTGTGCAGTCGGTCGACGTGTCGACCGACGGCGGCAAGACCTGGTATCCCGCGCAGATGTTATCGGTGCCGGAGCAGATTTGCACGGTGCGCTTCAGCTTCCCGTGGATCTGGGACGGCAAGCCGGCCGTCCTGCAAAGCCGCTGCACCGACGAAACGGGTTACGTGCAGCCGACCCTGAAGCAATTGATCGCCATACGTGGATCGAACGGTCCGTTCGGATCGATCTACCACCTCAACGCCATCCAAAGCTGGGCCGTCAACGAAGCCGGGGATGTATCCAATGTTCACGCCTAACAGCATTCTGCGCGGGCTGCTGATCGCGGCTTCGCTGTCGACTGTCGCCTTCGCGCAAACCACGCAGGGTCACTACGGCTTCGGCACCAATGTCGATCCGCAGGACTTGGCGAAGTATGTCACCGTCCAGCCCGACGGCCGCGGATTGCCGCCGGGAAGCGGCAACGCAACCGCCGGAGCGAAAGTCTACGCCGATACCTGCGCCGCCTGTCATGGCGATAAACTGCAGGGCAACCCCGCCAAGGGCATCGGCGGCGATCGTCTGACCGGCGGCCGCGGCTCGCTGGCAACGGCCACGCCGATCAAGACGGTCGAGAGCTATTGGCCGTACGCCACTACATTGTTCGATTACGTCAAGCGGGCGATGCCGTTCAGTGCGCCCGGCACGCTCAGTGACAGTGACGTCTACGCCGTGGTGGCCTTTATCTTGTCGGAAGCCAAGATCATCAAAGCGTCCGATACGATGAACGCGGAAACCCTGCCGAAAGTGATGATGCCCAATCACGACGGGTTCATTTCCGACTCGCGTCCCGAGCTGGAGCTTTATCGCTGATCAGGCCACGCGGCTCTCGCACATGTCCGTTTTGGCACTTTTCGGACCTGGCGCTCGAACTGCGCGATGTCCGATAGTTGGGTGCCGGCTCAGGCTCAAGCATCGCGCTGTTGCAGACGGGCGCGCATTTCGTCGCTGGGCTTGACGTCCTGCGAGCGGCTGTAGATCGCGACGGCGACGATCAGCACCACGGTGAGCACTCCGAACAGGGCGCGGTATGCGGTTTCAGTGCGGGCGCCGTCGGCCAGCGGTTCGAAAGCGCCGACGATGATGCCGGAGAGCGTCTGCATGCAAGCGACGCCGAGCATCACAGAGGTGTTGATCGTCGCAATGCCGCGCCCGATCAGCCGGTCTGGGATGATGCCGCGGCCATGCGTCATCACCATGGTGCTGGAGGCGCTGAAGAAGCCGATGCCGAGGATGGCGACGATGGGCACCCAGTTGGGCGGATGGGACGCGAGCGCCAGGGTGGCGAGGATAGAAATGATCACCAGGCTGCCGCCTATGGCGATCCATTTGCGCGTGTCCAGCAGGTGGTCCAGCGGGCCGAAGGCGAGCATGCCAACCTGGTAGGCGATGACGGCGACGAGCAGGACGTTGCCGGCCTCGATGGGGCTCAGGCCATGCACCTCGCGCAGGAACGGACCGCCCCACAGGCCCTGCACGGTGAAAGTGCAGGCATAGTTGCAAAAATTCAGCGCCAGGATGGGCTTCAGGCGGGGGTTGCGCAGCACCTCCACTAGGCCTTGCAGCATCTGGCGTGGTGGCTCCGGGGTGCGGGCCAGGAAGGGGTGGCCGGGCGGAGCATCGCGCACCACCAGCCAGACGGCGATGGTGGCGAGTGCGGTGAAGACGACGACGGCGCCAAACACGGCGCGCCAGCCGATGGCCTGCGAGGCCCATGCCAGCGGGGTGGTGGCGGCCAAGTTGCCGAGCAGGCCGATGGACATGACCATGGCGGTGAGGGTGGAGAAGCGGTCCGGCGGGAACCAACGGGAGATCACAACCATGCTGCCGATGAGCATGACGCCGAAACCGGCACCCATCAGCACACGGCCGGTGAGGAGGATCGGCCAGGCCGGCGCCAGGGTGAAGATGATGCCGCCGATGGTGGCGAGGATGAGCATGCCGACCACGGTACGGCGCGGGCCGAAACGGTCGAAGAAGAAGCCGCAGGGGATCTGCATGGCAGCGAAGCCGAAGAAGAAGGCGCCTGTAAGCGCGCCCAGGGCTTCCGGCCCGATGGCCAGGTCGCGCATCAGGTCCAGGCCGATGGTGACGTTGGAGGCGCGGAAGAAATGGCTGGCGACATAGGCAGTGGCCAATGTCGTGACGATGATCAGGCCCCGGCGGTGGGGGAAGGTGCGCCGCTCGGTGGACCGCATCGATGGGGGGATGTCCCGCTTCTTGTTGAAAATTGCTCAGCAGGCGTTCTCAGTAGCCGAACCTATGCGGCCTTGGCGTGCAGTTCAAGACAGCGCCACGAACCGGCGCGACGAGGTGATCGAATAACGATCCTGTCTGTTGCAGTGCATGAGTCCGTTTGTGGCAGATAGTGTTGCAAAAGTCGAAAATCGAACGACGCCGAAAATCTCGCGAAAGTTGATTTTTTGACGTCTCTACCGCTGCAACGCTCCGTAGCGCCGATGCGAGGGTCTGTGGTCGTTTTTGTGTGAAACGATGTGGTCCCTCACGTCGCCCCGTGCGAAACCCATCAGCGGTTCTAAAAAATTTCGTTCGTCACCCAAAAAAGACTTTTTCAACACTATCGGCACAAAGCTGACGTAACCGCCGCCCCGATGCATGTCCGCTGTCGAGGGAACAGCGGACATCGAACATTCGCAGCTTGAGGTCTGCTTTTGACCGATACTGTTGCAAAAGTCTTTTTGCATCGACCGATACAAATTTTCCGGGCCGTACACGCGGCGATCGACTAATCATTTGAGGGACTACATTATCCTG
>JBGQCE010000114.1:0-8459 GCA_041495185.1 Bradyrhizobium sp. | reverse complement strand
TCGCGGCCCGATCCCGAAGACATCATTTCCAGACACGGTGCGGCGGGCGAGCGGTTCGTCGCGCTGTTGCGCGACAGTGCGTCGACGCTGTTCGATCTGACGCGGCGCTATCAAATCCAGGCGGAGCAGGAGCAGACGGGATGGGTGCAACCGGTGCATTCGCCCGGCCGCATCAGGATCGCCGAACGTCGCGTCCGGCAGTGGTCGAAATTCGGGGCGCCGGTCGAAATGTTGTCCCGCGACGAGACGCGCCAAATGCTGGGATCCGATGCCTGGTTCGGCGGCTTCTGGAACAGGTCCGGAGGGCATATCAATCCGCTGGCGCTGTCGCGCGGTCTTGCGCGCGTCGTGCTGGAATGCGGCGGTCGTATTTACGCGCGCTCGCCGGCGACCTTATTCGAGCGGCAGAACGACCAATGGGTGGTCAGGACAGCGCAGGGACAGATCAGCGGCCGGGCCCTGATCGTGGCCACCAATGCCTATACCGGCGAGTTCTCGAAATCGCTGGCGCCCGGCATCGCGCGCGAGGTCATGCCGGTGCTTTCCTGGCAAATGGCGACGCAACCGCTTTCAGAGAGTGCCCGAAAGACCATCATTCCCGGCCGGCAGGCGATGTCGGACACCCATGGCGAGCTTTACTTCGCCCGCTACGATGCGAGAGACCGTCTCGTCACCGGCGGCGCTGTGATCGGTCCGGCGAACAAAGCCGGGAAGATGAAGAGCATGGTCGCGGAACGTCTGAAAAGACTGTGGCCGCAGATCGGGCAAGTCAGTTTCGACCACGTCTGGAACGGCTACGTCGGAATGACGACGGACTTCCTTCCGCGCATTCATCGCCTCGGGCCCGATGCCTTTGGCTGGACCGGCTGCAACGGTCGCGCGGTCGCGCTCTCGATCGCGCTCGGGGGTGAGTTCTCAAAGGCCGTGCGCGGTCATCCCGAAAGCGATCTCGCGCTGCCATTCACCGAGCCGGCGCCGATCGTCGCGCACGGGCTGCTGCGTCGTCTCGCCCCGCTGATGCTGATGGTTTATCGGCGGCGCGATGCGAAAGAGATCGCTTGAGGTTTTATGGCCCGGCGTCTGACAGCGCCGCCTTCACCAGCGCGATCAGTTCGTCCCCGTAATGTTCGAGCTTCTTGTCGCCGATGCCGGGGATAGCGCGGAGCTGTGTGAGCGTTGTCGGCCGCGATGTCGCGATGCCGTCGATCGTTGAGTCGTGCAGCACGACATAGGCCGGCACGCCGCGTTTGCGCGCTATCTGGGAACGCCACGCCCTCAAGGCGCCGAGCAGGGTTGAATTGCCGGTTTCCTCGCGGCCGGCGGATTTGGAAACAATGTCGCCACGTCTTGATTTGGTTCTGGTGGCACGATGGCGGGTGCCCTGGGTTGCCTCGCGCAGCATCACCTCGGTCTCGCCCTTCAATACGCCGCGCGCGGTCTCCGTCAGCTTCAGCGCGCCAAAGGCCTCACTGTCGGCTTGAAGATGGCCCATCGCCACCAGCTGGCGCACCGCGGCGCGCCACTGCTTTTCATTGAGCTCGGCGCCTATGCCAAACACGGATATCTTGTCGTGCCCGAATTGCTTGACGCGTTCGGTCATGCGGCCGACCAGAACATCGATCAGATGCATGGCCCCAAAACGCTGCCCGGTGCGGTAGGCGCAGGACAACAGCTTCTGCGCGATCACCTTGCCATCGCGCACGACCGGCGGCGACAGGCAGTTGTCGCAATTGCCGCATTTGGCGGCGCTAAGCGTCTCGCCAAAATATCCGAGCAGGCGGGTGCGCCGGCAGTTCGCGGTTTCGGCGAGGCCGACAAGCGCCTCCAGCTTGCCGATCGACACCCGCTTGAACGCTTCGGAGCCCGAGGACTCTTCAATCATGCGCCGCTGCTGCACGATGTCGGACAGGCCATACGCCATCCAGGCGCTGGACGGTTTCCCGTCGCGTCCCGCACGCCCGGTCTCCTGATAATAGGCCTCGATGCTTTTCGGTAAATCGAGATGCGCAACGAAGCGCACGTCCGGCTTGTCGATGCCCATGCCGAACGCGATGGTGGCGACGATCACCACTCCGTCCTCGTTGATGAAGCGATCCTGATGGCGGGCGCGTAAGTTGGCATCCAGGCCTGCGTGGTAGGGCAGCGCCTCTATGCCGGCCTTGGCCAGTGCGGCTGCGGTGTCTTCGACCTTGGCGCGCGACAGGCAATAGACGATGCCGGCGTCGCCGGCATGACGTTCGGCGATGAAGGCCTTGAGCTGGGTTTGCGCGTTTTGCTTGTCGACGACTTCATATCTGATATTCGGCCGATCGAAGCTGGCGACGAAGTGTGGGGAGCCGGCAAGCCCGAGCCGATCGATGATTTCCCTTCGGGTGAGGTCATCGGCGGTGGCTGTGAGCGCGATGCGCGGCACGTCGGGAAAACGCTCTGATATCACAGACAGGCCGATATATTCGGGGCGAAAGTCGTGCCCCCATTGCGACACGCAATGCGCCTCGTCGATCGCAAACAAGGCGATCTTCGCGCGGCCAAGCAGGGCAAGGCAGCGCGGCGTCAATAGCCGCTCCGGCGCGACATAGAGAAGATCAAGATCGCCGGCGACGAGCTGCGCCTCGACCGCGGAGGCCTCGTCAAAGGAGAGCGTGGAATTCAGCACCGCCGCCTTGACACCGGCCTCGAGCAGGCCCGCGACCTGGTCGCGCATCAGCGCGATCAGCGGCGAGACCACGATGCCGCAGCCGTTTCGTAACAATGATGGCAATTGATAGCACAGCGACTTGCCGCCGCCGGTCGGCATCAGCACCAGACAATTGCCTCCGTCCGCGACATGCCTGACGATCTCTTCCTGCTCACCGCGAAAGGCGGGCAAGCCGAACACGGAATTCAGCAGGGAAAGAGCGTCAGCGGCGATGTTGGACTCACTTTTGACGGCCGAGGCGGTGGCGGGAACAGACATGTGGATTCGGTTATCCGATCAAGAGTTTGCGAGAGCCAGCCTGCGAGACCTGCGCCCTCGATGGTCGCAATGGCGGGCCGGCGATCCCGGCAAGTCTATTAACAGATTCGGGCCATCCCACATTCAATCTCAAATCGGTTTGAGCCGTCAGTGCATTTAAGATGCTGAATTTACGAAATAAAATCCTCGGAACGGATAGCGAAGCCCAGAATCTGCACCAACTTTGCAAAGTCAATGCTTGGTAATTCCTTAGACTCCGGTTGCAAGGGGCAATAAACTCGCCCTTCTCGGGAGGCCCGTAATGAAGCTCAATTTCGTTGTCGCCACGCTGTTATCAAGCCTGATCGCAATTTCGGCCGCGCAAGCGCGAGGGCCTTATGGCTCTATCAGTGTCGGAAACTGGAAGGGCGGCGCCTACACAAACGACCAAAGCGGAGCGTTTTCACACTGCGCGGCGGGGGCAGGATACGACAGCGGCATTTATTTCATGGTCACTGTTGATCAAAACGCAGGATGGTCCCTGGGCTTCCTCAATCCCAAGTGGAGCTTGACAAATAATCAAGCTTTCCAGGTCGCGCTAACTTTCGATGGTCAGCGTCCATTTTATGTTCAAGCCGTGGCCATCAGCGAGAGCCTGGTTCGCGTGCCCATGCCAATCGACTCCGCGCTAATTGCTCAGTTTCGCAAGGCGAAGGCGATGACCGCCTTTACGCAAGGACAGCTTTACCAATTCAAACTGGATCAAACAGCAGTGTTGCTGCCCACACTAGCCAATTGTGTTGCGGTCGTTAAGCAGCAGGGCATCGCAAACGCGGGCGACTTTTCCGTCAAACCGGTACCGAAAGCGGCCGCCGCAACGGCAACGCCAGCAGTACCGGTGGGAGGCAGCCTGAGGACTGACTCGCCTCAAAATCTTTCATCAGAAATGCAAATCGAAGCCATCGAACTGGCGTCGAATTTCATTCTCAAAACCACGCTCCATAACCCAAGGGTTTTGAACAGGGTTGAAACGCCTATTGCCGTTGCATCGACCGGCGCAGCATGGAGATCCGACGAGGCTGTTGGTTTCGTCAGGATAATCCCGCCAAAAGAGGGTATCAAAGGTCTCGATGTCGCATCCGCCGTCGTGGCGATCGACGCGAAAGATTGTAAAGGCAAATTTGCTTCCGGTCGTACCAGCGAGCTGGTTGATAGTGACGTTGTGTTCCGGGGATTTTCCTCCTGCGATGATTCTGAAGGCGCGCGCCTTTCGCAGTACTTCATTGTATCCAGGAAAAAAGGTGGCTTCGTTTTGTTTTCCGTTGTTTCAAACATGAAAACCGAAGAAGCAAAGACCATCACGAAAGAGGAAAGGTTGGCGGATTTCAGAAAGGCTGCGTTGGTGGTGGTCAGTCAATAACTTCGTTTGAGCGGTCAAGAGCTTATCAATGGGTTGCACGAAGCGCGCTTATGCGCCGGCCTGCCGCAACGCCTCTGCAATGCTCAGGATCGGAATTTTCCGGCGAGATGCCGCCTCCAGGGCATGGCGCAGCAGCGACGGTGAACATCCGTAGGGGCTCGGCGTAGTCGCCACATCATGGCTGTAGAAGATGAGCCAGCCGTTTCTGGCGACGGCTTCGTCGAAGGCGCGGTCGATTTCGTCAGTATCGATATCCCGTTTGATCAGGGGATTGGCGCGCAGGAACTGCCGATCCACAATGCCGCTGTTGATGCCGGGAAGAATCCCGCGGGATGAATGGAATGCTTCCCCGAGCTGCCGCTTGCGCGACACCGATCCCAAGCCGTAGGGATACGCGAAATTCTCGATCCTGATCGAGGGGTCGAGGGACAACAGGTAACGGCGATTCTTCTCGATCTCCGCCGCCATCGCTGCTGAGTTCAGATCGGTGGCTTGCAGGTGCGAGAACGTATGGCAGGCGAGTTCATGTCCCCTGCGGTGAAGGCCCACGATGCCATCGGCGCTGATCCCGGTCCAGTTGCCGGACCACTGGTCGACCAGCCCGCCGGAAATGTAGAAGGTCCCCCGCGCGTTGTACTCTTCAAGAATGGGGGCGCCGACGGTGGCCGCGCTTTCGGGAACATCGTCGAATGTGAAACTGACCATCGGGCTAGTGCCCGGCAGCCGCAGCGGCGCGATGCGCAAATGCCTGGCCAGCCGGTTGCTGACGCGCGCTTTCAATGCTGACCAATCCAGTGGCATGATTGATTCTGCTTTCTTACCGGAGATCAAGGTAGCTACGTCGCCAGTGCACCAGCGCTTGCGCGCCACCGGGCTGGTGGACGGCCTCGACGCGGCCGATCACCACTGCATGGGTGCTCCATTCCATGACGGTGTCGATGCTGCAGTCGATCGCTGCGAGCGCATCGACGAGGATCGGCGCCCCCGTTACCAGGGTGATCCATTCGCCGCCTTGATAGCGCGCCGCACCGGAGACGTTACCGTGGCCGGAAAAGTGATCCGCAAGCTCGCGATGACCCGCGGCAAGGAAATTGACGCCAAAGAACCGGTTCTCGCGCATCGCCTGCAAGGTCGTCGAAGCGCGGCTGATGCAGACGACGAGCGCAGGCGGCTCCATCGACAGCGAACTGACAGATGTTGCGGTCAGGCCCGTTCGATGTTCGCCCTCGCCTGTGGTAATCACGCTGACACCTGACGCCAGATGACGCATGGCGGATCGAAAGCTCTCGCAGGCAGCGCCGTCGGTCTGTTGATTTGATATGGATGGATCGTACGCGTTCATCGCGGCATTCCACGGTCGGCATGCGGCGATGCCGCTCTCGCACCTTCGGAAAGATATTCGAGCCAGTTTCCAAAGATCGCCGTCGCGGCGGTGCCCGGCGCGATATCGGGACGAAGTGTGAGGTGCGGAAGTACGACACTCAGCGGCAGCTTGCGTTCAGCGCGTGCCCGTTTCTCGAATCGTGCAAGCTTGTTTTCGGTCTCCGTGTCGAAATAGCCGGTCGGGACCGCCGGATAGGTGTCCCGTTCGCCCGCGAGATATCGGGAAATGTCACGCAGATATTCCCGTTGCAGCGACAAGGCGTCATATTCGGGATGACCCTGAAAGAAGATGAAATGGCTGCGCAGCTCCTTGGCGAAGATATCGACGCCGGCCCCCGGAGACCGGGTCAGCAGCTGATAGCCTCGGGCAACGAGATCGCTCGCCCGCAGCTCGTTGAGGCGCGAATGCGAGATCTTGAGCGGCGAGGGGACATCCCGTGTCAGCCAATCGTCGGTCACCGCGGAACAATCGTAGACACCCGAACATTTGGCATTGAGCCGTTGCCGTTCGATGCCGTCGAGATGCAGAACCGCGGCATGGGCGGCAAGGCACGACCAGATCGTCGAGCGCGTATTGGTCTCTGCCCAATCGACGATGTCGGTGAGGTCTTGCCAGAACGGCTCCTCGGGGAGGGTTGCGGCGTTCGGCTCGGCGCCCGTTACGATCAGTCCATCGATTTGCAGACGGCCGAGATCGGCGATGTCGGTGTACTGCCGGTCGATCCGTGACTGGGCCAGTTGCGATCGGCTGACGGACGGCAGCGAGAAGCAGTGGAAATGGATGCGGACGCGACCTGCGGCAGCTCTCAGAAGCTGCATGAACTGGCGCTCTGTCGCCTGCAGCGCCGAGTCCGGCATATTGTTGATGAGCCCGATGGTGAGCACTGAATCGGCATTTTGCCGGCGGTCGAGCTCATCGGCTTCAAGCAGCGTGGGCGCCAGCGCGGGGCTGACGATTCGCCGATGTTTGTCGAACAGGAGGCTCATGCCAGGCTCAGTTGATTTATTCCGCGGCCTCAAGCCGCTGATGCCGCGCGCATGCTTGCGCCAGCGCCTGGTCGATGTCTTCGATGATGTCGGTGCTGTGCTCGATACCAATCGAAAGCCGGATGGTTTCCGGCAGAACGCCGGCCATGCGCTGCTGTTCGCTGGACATCTGGCGGTGCGTGGTCGATGCGGGATGGCAGGCGAGAGATTTCGCATCGCCGATATTGACCAGCCGCGTGATCAGCTTCAGCGAGTCGTAGAAGGTCTTGCCGGCCTCAAGGCCGCCCTTGATGCCGAATGTGAACAGCGACGAGGCATTCCCATTCAGGTATTTCTGGACCAGCGCGTGATAGGGACTGTCGGGGAAACCGGCATAATTGACCCAGGCGACACGCGGGTCGCTCCGCAGGAAATCCGCAACCTTGCGCGCGTTCTCGACATGCCGTTCGACGCGCAACGCCACCGTTTCGATCCCCTGCAACAGCAGGAATGCGTTGAACGGCGAAAGAACCGATCCCATCGTGCGCTGATAGACGCTGCGCGCGCGCTGGATGTACGCGCTGGTTCCGAATTGCTTGGTGTAGACGAGGCCGTGATATGATTCATCAGGCTCGTTGAAGGTGGGAAAGCGACCGGCGTGCTCCGTCCACGGAAAGCGCCCGCTGTCGACGATCGCGCCGCCAAGCGTGGTGCCGTGGCCGCCCAGAAATTTCGTCAGCGAGTGAACGGCGATGTCGGCGCCGTAGTCGAATGGTTTCAGCAGGATCGGGGTTGCGACCGTGTTGTCGACCACCAGCGGTACGCCGTGACGATGAGCGACCTTTGCCAGCGCTTCGATGTCGCAAACGTTGCCGGCGGGATTGCCGATCGTCTCGGAGAAAATGGCCTTGGTATTTTCGTTGATCAGTTTCTCGATGGCGTCCGCCTTGTCGCTTTCGGCGAAGCGCGTCGTGATGCCCTGACGCGGCAGGACGTGAGCGAGCAAAGTGTGCGTCGTGCCGTATAGTTGCGGAACGGAGACGATGTTTCCGCCGGTGTCGGCGAGGTTGACGAGGGCGAAATGCAGCGCCGCCTGTCCGGTGGCGACCGCTAGCGCTCCGACGCCGCCTTCGAGCTCGGTAATGCGCTTCTCAAGAACTGCCGTGGTCGGGTTCGCGATCCTGCTGTAGCGATAACCCTCCGCCTCAAGATTGAACAGAGCGGCGCCGTGATCGGCGCTGTCGAAGGCGTAGGCCACCGTCTGGTAGATCGGAACGGCGACAGACTTGGTTGTTGGATCGGGGTCGTAGCCGGCGTGAATTGCAATCGTTTCGTTGCGCATTGTTCACCTCTACGTCCGCGTCTCGCATTTCAACATGCGTTTTATTCGCAACGTCTTTGTTAGAGGCGCGCCATCAAGCCCGCAATAATTCGCGCAAACATTGATGAAATAACCCTAATGGACAACCACCAATTGATTAAAATTTAAATCAATTACCAAGCGCGCGCCGGACCTGTTCGCCGATCTGGCGGAGGACCAGGCGGCCTTGCGGAAGTATCGCGCCCATGGCGTGGAAGTTGTGAATCATGCCGTCGTGACAGAAATGTTCCACCTCAACGCCCGCCGCCATGAGCCGTCTGGCGTAGGCATTGCCCTCGTCCCGCATCGGGTCAAATTCGGCAGTATGGATAATGGCGGCCGGAAGCCTGGCCAGGTCATGCGCCCGGAGCGGTGAAATCCTGGAATCCCCGAGG
>JBGQCE010000113.1:0-8460 GCA_041495185.1 Bradyrhizobium sp. | reverse complement strand
GACGCGCCGGGCATTCCGCTGTCCGCGGCCGCAGCAGCGCTGCTTGCGCGCGGCACCGTCGGCATCGGGACCATTGTTTCCGGCGGCGACGATTACGAGATTTTGTGCGCGATATCAGAAAATCGGTTTGAGGCGTTCGCGCAAGCAGCAGGACTTGCCGGGGTCGCCGTGACCTCGATCGGTACGGTTATCGCGGGGGATAAAGTTCCAGGGTTTTTGGACAGCGAGGGCAGGGACATACCTTTGCCGCGCCTGTCCTACAGCCATTTCTAGGATTCTTCGCATTTCCGCGCAAATACCTGCCGAAATCGCTCCTTTATGCCCTCCGTGGCGTTGCGCCCGAGGTGCGATTTTGGCATGGTCCCGCCGATTTAAGGCTGCCCTTTTGGGCAGGGCAGGCCTTCTTTTTATACGCCCGCCGCTCCCGCGGTGTCAGGCGTGGGGCAAGAATCAAAGTCTGAGGCAAATTCAATGACAGCATTATGGGCGATTGTGCTCTGCGGAGCGCTTTCCATCGTTTACGCCATCTGGGCGACGACGTCGGTTATGAAATCGGACGCCGGCAATCCGCGCATGCAGGAAATCGCGGCCGCGGTGCGCGAAGGCGCGCAGGCCTATCTCAAGCGCCAGTACATGACCATCGGTATGGTCGGCATCGTGATCTTCGCGCTGTTGGCCTACTTCCTCGGCATGCTGGTCGCGGTGGGTTTCCTGGTCGGCGCGGTGCTGTCGGGCGCTGCCGGCTTCATCGGCATGAACGTCTCGGTTCGCGCCAACGTGCGCACCGCGCAGGCCGCGACGACGTCGCTGGCTGGCGGGCTTGAACTCGCCTTCAAGGCCGGTGCCATCACCGGCATGCTGGTTGCGGGCCTCGCGCTGCTCGGCGTCACCATCTACTTCGCCTATCTCACGCATTACATTGGGCTCGCCGCCAATAACCGCACCGTGGTCGATGCGCTGGTGGCGCTCGGCTTCGGCGCTTCGCTGATCTCGATCTTTGCGCGTCTCGGCGGCGGCATCTTCACCAAGGGCGCCGACGTCGGCGGCGATCTCGTCGGCAAGGTCGAGGCCGGCATTCCCGAAGACGATCCGCGCAACCCCGCCACCATCGCCGACAACGTCGGCGACAATGTCGGCGATTGCGCCGGCATGGCCGCCGACCTGTTCGAGACCTACGCGGTGACCGCGGTCGCCACCATGGTGCTGGCCGCGATCTTCTTTGCGAATTCGCCGCTTCTGGTGAACATGATGACGCTGCCGCTCGCCATCGGCGGCGTCTGTATCCTGACCTCGATTGCCGGCACCTTCTTCGTCAAGCTCGGCGCCAACCAGTCGATCATGGGCGCCCTGTACAAGGGCCTGATCGCAACCGGCGTGCTGTCTCTGATCGGCGTTGCCGGCGTGATCTATTACCTGATCGGTTTCGGCCCGCTGGCCGGCGTGAAATACACCGGCATGCAGCTGTTCGAATGCGGCATCGTCGGTCTTGTCGTCACCGGGCTGATCATCTGGATCACCGAATACTACACCGGAACCGACTATCGTCCGGTGAAGTCGATCGCAGCCTCATCGGTTACCGGTCACGGTACCAACGTGATCCAGGGTCTGGCGATCTCAATGGAGGCTACGGCGCTTCCGGCGATCGTGATCATCGCCGGTATCCTCGTCACCTATAACCTTGCCGAGCTGTTCGGCATCGCGATTGCGACCACCACGATGCTGGCGCTGGCCGGCATGATCGTGGCGCTCGATGCCTTCGGCCCTGTCACCGACAATGCCGGCGGCATTGCCGAAATGGCCGGCCTGCCCAAGGAAGTCCGAAAAGCCACCGACGCGCTCGACGCGGTCGGCAACACCACCAAGGCGGTCACCAAGGGTTATGCGATCGGCTCCGCCGGTCTCGGCGCGCTGGTGTTGTTTGCGGCCTATAATGAAGACCTCAAATTCTTCATCGCGGACGCCGCGCACCACGCTTACTTCCAGGGCGTCAAGCTCGATTTCGCGCTGACGAATCCTTACGTCGTGGTCGGCCTGCTGTTCGGCGGCCTGCTGCCGTATCTGTTCGGCGCGATGGGCATGACCGCCGTTGGCCGCGCGGCCAGTGCGATCGTCGAGGAAGTGCGCCGTCAGTTCCGAGAGAAGCCGGGCATCATGCAGGGCACCGACAAGCCGGATTACGGCAAGGCGGTCGATTTGCTGACCAAGGCGGCGATCAAGGAAATGATCATCCCGTCGCTGCTGCCGGTGCTGTCGCCGATCGTGGTCTACTTCCTGATCTATGTGATCGCGGGCGGACTGAGCGCCGACGCCGCGGCCAAGGCTGTCGCGAAGGGAGCGGCGTTCTCGGCGGTCGGCGCGATGCTGCTCGGCGTGATCGTGACCGGTCTGTTTGTCGCGATATCGATGACCTCGGGCGGCGGCGCCTGGGACAACGCCAAGAAGTACATCGAGGACGGCCATTACGGCGGCAAGGGCTCCGACGCCCACAAGGCCGCGGTGACCGGCGATACCGTCGGCGATCCCTACAAGGATACGGCAGGTCCCGCCGTCAACCCGATGATCAAGATCACCAACATCGTGGCGCTCTTGCTGCTGGCGGTCCTGGCGCACTGAGCGGCGATACACGATTGAGACAAAAACCCCGCGGGTAGCGAGCCGCGGGGTTTTTTCTTGGACTACGATAGGGTCACTTTACCTCCATCTGCAGCCCTTCCTTCTCGATGATGGCCGCGAACTTCGCCGTCTCCGCGGCTACGAAATCGGAAAACTGCTGCGGCGTGCCGTAATCGGTTCGCGCTCCCATCGTCGCGATGTTCTTCTTGATGTCCTCGCGTTCCAGGAACAGTTTGATTTCCTTGTTGAGGGCGTCGACGATTGGCGCCGGCGCGCTCTTCGGCAGGAAAATACCAAACCAGGACGAGACGTCGAATTTCGCCAGTTCCGGCGCGCTCTCGCGCATGGTCGGGATATCAGGCGCCAACGTACTCCGTTCCGGCGTGGTCACCGCAAGCGCGTTGAGCTTGCCATCCTGTACATGCGGCAGCGTCGGATAGAGATTGTCGAACAGGATCTGGATATCGCCGCCGAGCGCGGCCTGCAGTGCCGGACCTGCGCCGCGGAACGGCACATGCACCATTTTCAATCCCGTGAGCTGCAGGAACCAGGCGCCAGTGAGGTGGGGGCTCTGCCCGACGCCAGACGAGCCGTAGGTCAGCTTGTCCGGGTTGGCCTTGATGTAGGCGATAAGGTCGGCGATCGACTTGATCGGTACCGACGGGTGGGCCGATACAATGTTTGGAATCCGGATCAGGTTGCTGATCGGCTGTAACTGGTCGGCCTTGTAGGTCATGTTCCGGAAGATGCTGTAGGCGATGGCATTGGGGCCGGGATTCCCGACCAGGATGGTGTGCCCGTCGCCCTTCTGGCGCACGACCTCTGATGTGCCGATGGTGCCGCCCCCGCCGGACCGGTTCTCCACGATCGCGGACTGGCCCCACGCCGTCTGCAGATGTGCCGCCAGCAGTCGTCCCATCACATCCGTGGTGCCCCCCGGTGCGGCCGGCACGATAAGGCGGACGGTCTCGGTAGGCCGCCAGTCGGCAGCGGCGGTACGAGGGAAGGCGGCGGTCGCTGAAAGCGCAGCGGCTGCGGACAGCACGCGGCGGCGAGAAAGTAGTCTGGTCACAATTCACTCCCTGCTTCGATTGTTGTTTTGCAGGCAGCGTAGGGAATGCGGAGGTGGCCGGCAAGCTGACGGCTTGGCGCAGGCGCGAGTCGTTTGCTTTGACGCGTTTTCTTGACGCGAACCGGTATCCACTTCGCTCGAAAACGCTCTAGTTGAAGCTGAGCAGCTTGAACAGCGGCGTCAGGTAGCTGAGCTCCTGGCCTGAGGTGGGTGTCGTGCGGCTAACGAAGTCGAAAATCCGGCCGTCCTGCAGCCCGTAATTGGCGAGCCGCTGTACCTGGCGGTTCTTGTCGAAATAGATCGCGATCACCCGCTGGTCGACGACCTTCTGGTTCATGAACGCGACCGGGCGCTCGGAGCGCTGCGAAATGTAGTAGAATACCTCGCCGTTGAGAGTTGCGACCGTGGACGGCGTTCCCATCACGATCAGCACCTGATCCTGGCTGGCGCCGATCGGAATTTGCTCGAGCGCGCCCGGCGGCAGGATATAGCCCTTCTGGAACTGCTCGCCGGTGCAGCCGCCCAGCACCGCGCATACCAAGGCGATGGCCGCGACCGCGCGCAAACCGCCCCAGCGCGCGGTCAAGCCGCGCGGAGAGCACACGCGTGAGCGTCTCTGGGTCGTCACGGTCATTCCGGAACTGGTCCCGTCCCCTTGCATCGCGCGAGGCGTTGACGTACCGGGCAGCACGCTGAATTGCAACATGCGCGGGCGCCCAATAAACGAACCTTTGGGGCTCGCTTGCGGAACCCACAATGCTTTGGCCGTTCAATCACTTCAGGAAACCCCGGATACCCTCGCTCGGCACCATCGAGGCCATCTATGGCATGATCGTGACGCAAGCGCGAGAACCGTTGTTTTATCGGGACTTGGGCGTGCCGGATACGGTTAATGGCCGTTTTGATCTGCTGGTGCTGCATTTGTGGATGGTATTGCGGCGGCTGAAGCCGATCGAGGGCAGTGCGGGGCTTTCCCAAACGCTATTCGATCGCTTCTGCGACGATATGGACGCGAACCTGCGCGAAATGGGGGTCGGCGATCTCACCGTCCCCAAGCGCATGCAGGCCTTCGGGGAGGCGTTCTACGGCCGGGCGGCAGCCTACGATCTCGCTTTGACCGAGGGCCGGGAGCCGCTGGCGCAGGCACTGTGCAGGAATATCCTGAACGGGGCGGATATCGAAAAAGCGCGGCAACTTGCCTTCTATGCTGAAGCGGCTATCGCGGCTCTCGCCGGGATGGACGATAAGACGCTGCAGAACGGATCGTGGAGATTTCCCTCGCCGGCACGGGTGAGCGTGCAGCAATGAACAGAACCACTGGCATGACCGACAAGGCCGATCCCTGGCGCGTTCCCGTCACCGTGGCGCAAATACCGGACACCGGAGTGCATCGCGACATCGAAGCTGACACTGCCGTGCGCGAGGCCATGGCGGAACTCGGGGGCTTGCGCGAAATTCTCTCGGCAAATGCTTCGCTGGATGTGACGCCCAAGGGCGGAGGCCGTTTCCATGTCGGCGGTCGTGTTCGTGCGCGGGTAGGGCAGACCTGCGTGGTGACGCTAGATCCGGTCGAGAACGACATCGACGAAGAGGTCGATCTGATCTTCGCTCCGCCTGAGCAGATTCCTCAAATGGCCGATCTGGTCGATGAGGCCGCCGAAGGCGACGTCGAAATTCCGGACCCGCCGGAGCCGATCGAAAACGGCGTCATCGATCTCGGCCGGCTCGCGACCGACGCGTTATTTTTGGGTATCGATCCCTATCCGCGCCGTGGCGATGCGGTTTTCGAGCCGCCGGTCGTGGCCGCCGATCCCGAAGATCATCCCTTTGCCGCGCTGAAGGCGCTTAAGCTTGACGCGAAACCACGCGGTCCGAAGAAGCCCAAGAAGCGCTGAAGTAGCGCTAAAGTAGCGCTAAAGAAGCGCTGAAGTAGCGCTGAAGCTGCGCTGAAGAACCGCTAAGGCGTGGCTGAAAGCGCCTTGAGCTCGCATTCCAAACCAAGTGGATACGGGAACGGTGCAGGAATTCGGCCTAATCGTTTGAATTATATTGCTTTATTCGTACGTGCCGATTCTGTCGCGTTCCGGCTCGACCACCAAAAGGCGGCGGTCAAGAGGTTGTGTCGGGGCGGGGACACGCTATTGTCGCGGCCCGGCCGGGGTGCAGCGTTGCGCTTCGCCGATCGCTGCCATCCGTGGCGATATCCAGTCCGCGGCCGAGCGCTTCAAGACCGCAAGAGATCAGGTTTCCGGGACGTTCATGCCTCAAAAGGTTCGAATCGCGCTTGACGCCATGGGTGGCGATGTCGGCGCATCGGTCGTCATTCCCGGCGCCGCGATTTCGTTGACCCGACACCCCGACAGCGAATTCCTGCTGTTCGGCAATCGCGCGCTGATCGAGGCCGAACTCGTCAAGCATCCGGCGCTGAAGGCGGCGTCACGCGTCGTTCATACCGACGTGACGGTCAGCATGCACGACAAGCCCAGCCAGGCGTTGCGCCGGGGCCGCAAGACCTCGTCGATGTGGCTTGCGATCGATGCCGTCAAGAAAGGCGAGGCCGACGTCGCGGTATCCGCCGGCAATACCGGCGCCCTGATGGCGATGGCGCGGTTTTGCCTGCGCACGCTGCCTGGCATCGACCGCCCGGCGATTGCGGCAGTATGGCCGACGATGCGCGGCGATTCAGTCGTGCTCGACCTCGGCGCCACCATCGGCGGCGATGCGCATCATTTGATGGCGCTGGCAGTCATGGGCAGCGCCATGGCGAGCGTGCTGTTCGATCTCGAACGGCCGACCGTCGGGCTGCTCAACATCGGCGTCGAGGAAATCAAGGGCCGCGAGGAAATTCGCGAGGCCGCCGAGTTGCTGCGCGCGATGAACCTTCCCCAGCTCGAATATATCGGCTTCGTCGAGGGCGACGGCATCGGCAAAGGCGCCGCCGACGTCATCGTCGCTGAAGGTTTCAGCGGCAACATCGCCCTGAAAGCGGCCGAGGGCACGGCGCGGCAGATCAACGAATTTCTCCGCGCGGCGATGTCGCGCACCTGGCGTTCCAGGATCGGCTACCTGTTCGCAAAAAATGCGTTCAAGGAGCTGCGCGACAAGCTCGATCCGAACAAGGCAAACGGCGGCGTGCTGCTCGGTTTGAAGGGCATCGTCGTCAAGAGCCATGGCGGAACCGACGCCGAAGGTTTTGCGTATGCAGTCGATGTTGGCTATGAGATGGTCCGCTATGATCTCCTGACCAAGATCAATCAGATGCTCAACCGTGACGGCAGCGCGCTCGCCCAGGCGCCGAACGCGCAGGAGGCTGTCTCGTGACTGCAATACGTTCGGTCGTGCTCGGCTGCGGCTCGTATCTGCCGCAGCGGATCCTGACCAATGCCGAACTGGCGACGCGGATCGACACCTCCGACGAATGGATCGTGCAGCGCACCGGCATCCGGCAACGCCATATCGCCGCCGAGGGCGAGTTCACCTCGCATTTGGCGATCAATGCAGCGCGCGCAGCCCTTGCCAATGCCGGGATCGACGCCCAGTCGATCGACCTGATCGTGCTGGCGACCTCGACGCCGGACAATACCTTTCCCGCGACCGCGGTCGCCGTGCAGAACGCGCTCGATATCCACCACGGCGCGGCCTTCGATCTGCAGGCGGTATGCTCGGGGTTCATCTTTGCGCTTGCCACGGCGGACAACTTCCTGCGCTCCGGCGCGTTCAAGCGGGCGCTGGTGATAGGCGCCGAGACATTCTCGCGGATTCTCGACTGGAACGACCGCGGCACCTGCGTGCTGTTCGGCGATGGCGCCGGCGCCATCGTGCTGGAGGCGCAAGCGCAGCCGGGTAAATCCTCCGACCGCGGCATATTGACGACGCATCTGCGCTCCGACGGCCGCTACAAGTCGAAGCTCTTCGTCGATGGCGGTCCGTCCTCGACCCGAACGGTGGGCTATCTGAGGATGGAAGGCCGCGAGGTGTTCAAGCACGCGGTCGGCATGATTACCGACGTGATCGTCGATGCGTTCAAGGCCACCGGCACCACCGCCGACGATATCGACTGGTTCGTCCCTCACCAGGCCAACAAGCGAATCATCGATGCTTCAGCGCACAAGCTGCATATTGCGCCGCAGAAGGTGGTGCTGACGGTCGATCTGCATGGCAACACCTCGGCGGCGTCGATACCGCTGGCGCTGACGGTTGCGGTCGAGGACGGGCGCGTGAAGAAGGGCGACCTGGTGCTGCTGGAAGCCATGGGCGGCGGCTTCACCTGGGGCTCGGCGCTGTTGCGCTGGTAAGTGCAATCTTAAAAATTCTGTGCACTTTGCCGTCTTCTTTCATGCCATTGCATTGATGAGCGCTGTTGACCGTCGCGCGTTAAGCTCCTAATTTCAGAAAAGAATTGTTCGCCGTGGGTTGGGGCAGGCGATGACCGGAACCGGAAAAACAGTCACACGGGTGGATTTGTGCGAGGCCGTCTACCAGAAGGTAGGCCTGTCGCGCACGGAGTCGTCCGCCTTCGTGGAACTGGTCCTGAAGGAGATCACCGATTGCCTGGAGAAGGGCGAGACGGTGAAACTGTCGTCGTTTGGATCGTTCATGGTGCGCAAGAAAGGCCAGCGTATCGGCCGTAACCCGAAGACCGGCACCGAAGTTCCGATCTCTCCGCGTCGCGTGATGGTGTTCAAGCCGTCGGCTATTCTGAAGCAGCGGATCAACGGCCACAGCCCCGGTAACGGCGAAGGCAAGGCTGACTGAACAAGGCTGACTAAACAAGG
>JBGQCE010000112.1:0-8495 GCA_041495185.1 Bradyrhizobium sp. | reverse complement strand
TCACACCATCATCATGACGGGGTTTTCGATCAGCATCTTGAAGGCGCCGATCAGCTCGGCGCCGAGCGCGCCGTCAACCGCGCGATGGTCGCAGGACAAGGTCACGCTCATGATGTGGGCGGCTTCGATCCTGCCGTTGCGCACGACCGCGCGCTCTTCGCTGGTGCCAACCGCAAGGATGGTGGCGTGCGGCGGGTTGATCACGGCGGTGAAATCCTTGATGCCGTACATGCCGAGGTTGGAAATGGCCGTGGTGCCACCCTGATATTCCTCGGGCTTGAGTTTGCGGGCGCGGGCTCGCGCGGCAAAATCCTTCATCTCGCTTGAGATCGTCGACAGCGATTTGGTTTCCGCCTTGCGAATGATCGGCGTGATCAGGCCGCCGGGCATCGCCACCGCCACGCCGATATCGGAATGCTTGTGCTTGAGCATGCCGCTTTCGGTCCAGCTGACATTGCAATCGGGGATCCGCTGCAGCGCGATCGCCATCGCCTTGATGACGAAATCGTTGACCGAAAGCTTGTAGGCCGGCTTCTTCTCCTTGTCCTTCGGCGCGGTGGCGTTGATTTCCTCACGCGCCGCGAGCAGTTTGCCGATATCGCAGTCCATCGTCAGATAGAAATGCGGAACCGTCTGCACCGAGGCCGTCAACCTTTGGGCAATCGTGCGGCGCATGCCGTCGTGCGGGATCACCTCGTAGCTGCCGTCCTCGAACAGCGCGCGAATCTGCTTGTCCGACATCGAAGGCGCAATGCCGGGCGCGCCGGCAGGCGCGGCACCTGGAGCCTTCAGTCCCTTGCCGGATTTGGCTTCCTCGACATCCCTGGCGATGACGCGGCCATGCGGGCCTGACCCGTTGATGCGCGCAAGCTCAATGCCGGCGTCCTTGGCGAGGCGACGCGCCAGCGGCGATGAAAATGTGCGGCCGGGACCGTCGGCTTGTGGTGCAGGTGCTGCCGCGGGGGCCGCGGGAGCGGGTGCGATCTTCGGCGGAGTGGGTGCAGGCGCAGCAGCGGCGGGCGCTTGTGCAGCCGTTGCAGCCTTCGGCGGCGCGCTTGCGGCCCCTGCCCCCGCCGACTTCACATCCTCGCCATCGCCGGCCAGAACCGCAATCACGGCGTTAACCGCGACATCCTGCGTGCCCTCGGGCACCAAAATCTTCGCGATCGTGCCTTCATCGACCGCCTCGACCTCCATGGTCGCCTTGTCGGTCTCGATTTCCGCGATGACGTCGCCGGACTTGACCTTGTCGCCCTCTTTCTTGAGCCACTTGGCAAGGTTGCCCTTTTCCATCGTCGGCGACAGCGCAGGCATCAGAATGTTGATCGGCATGTTTTAAGGCCCTGCTTTGTCAGCGATAACAAACGGCTTTGGCGGCAGCTATCACCTCGGCCACCGAGGGCAATGCGAGCTTTTCGAGATTGGCCGCGTAAGGCATCGGCACGTCCTTGCCCGACACCCGCGCGACCGGCGCATCCAGATAGTCGAACGCGTGCTCCATGATGCGCGCTGCAATTTCGGCGCCGACGCCGTTCTGCTGCCAGCCTTCCTCTACGGTGACGGCGCGGCCGGTCTTCTTCACGGAGGCGACGATGGTGTCGGTGTCCATCGGACGCAGCGTGCGCAGATCAATTACCTCGGCCTCGATGCCTTCCTTCGCCAGTTCTTCCGCGGCCTTCAACGCGTAGGACATGCCGTTCGACCACGACACGATGGTGACATGGCCGCCTGTTCGTACGATCCGCGCTTTTCCGATCGGGATCACATAATCGTCGAGTTTCGGGACCTCGCCGGACTGGCCGTACAGCATTTCGTTTTCGAGGAAGATCACCGGATTGGGATCGCGGATCGCGGCTTTCAGGAGGCCCTTGTAGTCGGCGGCCGAAAACGGCGCGACCACCTTGAGGCCGGGAACCTGCGAGTACCAGGCCGAATAATCCTGGCTGTGCTGGGCGCCGACGCGGGCGGCGGCGCCATTCGGCCCGCGGAACACGATCGAGCAGCCCATCTGCCCGCCGGACATGTACAGCGTCTTCGCCGCGGAATTGATGATCTGGTCCATCGCCTGCATGGCGAAATTGAAGGTCATGAACTCGACGATCGGTTTCAGGCCGGCCATCGCCGCGCCGACGCCGATGCCGGCAAAACCATGCTCGGTGATCGGGGTATCGATTACGCGCCTGGCGCCGAATTCCTGCAGCAGTCCCTGACTGACCTTGTAGGCGCCCTGATATTCCGCGACCTCTTCACCCATGATGAACACATCGCCGTCGCGCCGCATCTCCTCCGCCATGGCGTCCCGCAGCGCTTCGCGGATGGTCATCGTCACCATCTCGGTGCCCGCGGGCACTTCGGGATCGGGCTCGGGCGCCTTCGGCGCATGAATCATCGGCGCGCCTTCGCCGACAGGTGAGCGCGACTCCGCTACTTCCTGTGCGACATCGGGGGCGATGGCAGCAGCCTTCGGCGCCGGTGCCTTGCCGAGATCGGCAGCACTTTCGCCGTCAGCAAGAATGGTTGCGATCGGCGTGTTGACCGCGACGTCGGCGGTGCCTTCCGGGATCAGGATCTTGCCAAGCGTGCCCTCATCGGTCGCCTCGACTTCCATCGTCGCCTTGTCGGTCTCGATCTCGGCGATGACATCGCCCGACTTGATCGCCTCGCCTTCCTTTTTCAGCCATTTCGAAAGGTTGCCCTTTTCCATGGTCGGCGACAGCGCAGGCATCAGCACTTGAATTGGCATATCAGCTCCGGAGATTCACTCTTTAGGCTTTAGGCTTTTGTCCTGCGCGTATTCTACCGCAGATAAGTATACGCAATCTGCGTAAACTTGATTGCGAAGCAAAACCGGCACCTACTCTTGCGGAATACGCGCCGGCATTCAGCGATAAACATCGGTCCACAATTCGGACGCATCGGGTTCGGGATCGTGCTGCGCGAAATCGGCCGATGCGTTGACGATCTCGCGCACCTCGGCGTCGATCGCTTTCAATTCCTGTTCGCTCATCTTCGCCGCCAGCAGGCGATTGCGGACCTGCTCGATCGGATCCTGATCGTGCCGGACCTTGTCGACCTCCTCGCGGGTCCGGTATTTCGCCGGGTCCGACATCGAATGTCCGCGGTAGCGGTAGGTCTGCATTTCCAGGATGAACGGTCCGTTGCCGGCGCGGCACCAGGCGACCGCCTTGTCGCCAGCAGCCTTCACCGCGCGGACGTCCATGCCGTCGACCTGCTCGCCGGGGATGTTGAAGGAGATGCCGCGCTTTGAAAAATCGGTCTGCGCCGACGAACGCGTTACCGAAGTGCCCATGGCGTAGCGGTTGTTCTCGATGATGTAGATCACCGGCAGCTTCCACAGCTCCGCCATGTTGAAGCTTTCATAGACCTGGCCCTGGTTCGATGCGCCGTCGCCGAAATAGGCCAGGCTGACGGAATCGTTGCCGCGATAGCGATTGGCGAAGGCAAGGCCAGTGCCGAGCGACACTTGCGCGCCGACGATGCCGTGACCGCCAAAAAAATTCTTCTCCTTGCTGAACATGTGCATGGAGCCGCCCTTGCCCTTGGAATAGCCGCCATGGCGCCCGGTCAATTCGGCCATCACGCCTTTGGCTTCCATTCCACAGGCCAGCATATGGCCGTGGTCGCGGTATCCGGTTATGACCTGATCGCCCTTTTTCAGGGCCATCTGCATACCGACCACGATCGCTTCCTGGCCGATATAGAGATGGCAAAAGCCGCCGATCGCGCCCATTCCATAGAGCTGACCGGCCTTTTCCTCAAAGCGCCGGATCAGCAACATATCGCGCAGCGCGCTTAATTCCTGATCTCTGGTGAATTCGAGGGGGTCGCGCGAGCCGCCCCCCTTTTCTTGGCCTGCTTCTTTCGCGACGTTTTTTTTCGGTGCGGCCATGGCAATTCCGGATGAGAGAGCGAATAGCCCTCTCTAACCCAACTCAAACCGCCGTGAAAGCATTGCGTGATGCTGCGAAAATATCCCTATGCCGCAGTGCAATGCGGCGCGACATTTTCGAAATCTATTTCGCGGGCTTTTGAAATTTGACGATCAGTTCGGATTGACGGTCCGAACCAGATCGCGCGGATTGGCATAATCGAGCTGGTAGCGCGCGCGCTCGTCGAGCATATCGGGGTCGACGCGGTTGGATCTCAGCAGCGAGACCCGCTGCTCGCCCTCGGCGCGCTCCCGCTTCAGCCGCGCCAGTTCGGACGTCAGCGCGATGATCTCCTGATCGAGTTCCTGCCGCGCATTCAGCCCGTACTTGCCGGTATAGGCGTTGACGCCGAAATAGCCGACCATCGCCGCCGCCATCGTATAGAGGGCAAGCCCGGTGAGCAGGGATTTAAGTCGCGAGCGCGAGACCATGCGTTGAGGATGCGACGGTCCGGTTAACGGAATCCTAAAACCGGACCGCTCGGCGTTCTGCCCCGCCTATTTGCTCTGCTTTTCGACGAAGGCAGCAAAGGCGTCGATATATTGCTGCAGCATTTTCTGCAGCGATTCCTTGATGAGATGGCCCTTGTCGTCGAACCCGTCGCCGACGCCATTCAGGTAAATCTCCGGCTGCCCCAGGATCGGGCCGGCAATGCCCGGCATGATATTTTGCAAGTGTTTGGCGGCGCTAACGCCACCCAGCAGACCTGGCGAATTGCCGACAATGCCGATCGGCTTGCCGAGGAACGAGCTCTTGCCGTAGGGACGCGATCCGACGTCGATGGCGTTCTTCAACACGCCGGGGATCGAACGATTGTATTCGGGCGTCACGAACAGCACGCCGCGCGACTTCTGCAGCTTTTCGCGGAATGCCAGCCAATCGGCCGGCGGCGCCGCTTCCAGATCCTGGTTGAAAAACGAAATGCCGTGCAAAGTAACCACGTTGAGCTTGAGCGTATCGGGCGCGAGTTTGGCCAGCGCGTTGGCGACCTTGAGGGAGAAGCTCTCTTTGCGAAGGCTGCCGACAATGACGACAACATGATGCGGGGTGGCCATGAGATTTCCTTTTGACGCAGGTGCCGGATTGGCTTGTCCGCCAACCTAGCTATCTCTGAGAAAGATGCAAGTGCATGCAATGCCGGATTTCAGCGCGTTGAGTTGAGAAAGGAGCCTTGCTGTCCGCAAAGCAAATCAGGCCGCCCGTGAGGACGGCCTGTTTGTCAAAATTTGCGAGCTGCGATCAGATCACCGGATTCCAGGCAACCGGAACCAGCCGGTATTTGGCGCCGTCCTTCTCGACATGGCCGATCGACGGGAAGGTGAAGTGGAAGCCCACCACCAACGCCTTCTCGGCCGCCGCCATGTCGTAGAATTTATGACGGGTCTCCTGCGCCAGGGCGCCATCCACGTCGTAGGCCACATGCCAGTCCGGATTGCGCAGGAAGAATTCGGGAATGTTGGTGACATCAGACTGAAGCAGAACCTTCGAATTGCCTGAAGCAACCGCGAAGGCGGTATGTCCGGGCGTGTGGCCGGGCGCCGCGATCGAGGTGATGCCGGATGCGACCTCCTTGCCCCAGTCATATTTCGTCACCTTGGACTCGATGCCGGCGTAGATCTTCTTCACATTGGCGAAGTAGTTCTTCATCATCTCGTTGGACTGCGCCTTGGCGGCGTTCTCGTCGCTCATCCAGAATTCCCAGTCTTTCGCCGGCACCATGATTTCGGCGTTCGGAAAGGCCATCGAGCCATCGAGCGCACGAATGCCGTTGGTGTGATCGGGATGCAGATGCGACATCAGCACGATGTCGATGCTCTTGGGATCGACCCCGGCGGCGGCGAGATTTTGCAGGGTCCGGCCGTTCGCACCCTTGCTCGGCCCGAAGTTGGCAATGCCCAAGCCGCAGTCGATCAGCACGAGTTTGTCGCCGGTGTTGATGAGCTGCGGGTTTAACGGCACCGTCACCTTGCCTTGGGGCATGTAAGCGGCATCCGCCGCAGCCAGCGCCTCTTCCTTCGGGATATTGTTAACAAAATTATCTACCGGGCGCACAAAAGCACCGTCATTGATCGACGTGCATTCGAAGCTTCCGACCTTGTAGCGATAGAAGCCAGGCGCCTGTGTCCCAGTGGGCGGCACGGCGGCACGCGCGGGCGAGGCTCCGAACGATGACGCTAAGGCGGTCGCAGCGCCGGCGGCGGCTGCCCCCGCCAAGAAATGGCGGCGATTCAAGTCAATCATGGCGTTTTCTCCCCTTGGTGTGTGTTGCGCTTTTGCGCATGCGTTTTCCGCGCAAATTTTCCCTCTGTTGCAGGCAGAACGCAAGGTCCCTCTGACGCAACTACAACTACTTGATGAGTTCCCAGAAGATTCCGACCACCGCCACATAGCCGAGCGTAAAGAGCAGCGTCCTCACATAGGGTATGCCGAGCAGGTAGACGGCGGCATGGGCGAGCCGCAGCCAGAAGAAGCACATCGCCCAGAACGCCGTCATCGCATCGGCCTTGCCGGCGAGATGAACCGCGATCACCAGCGCGGCAAACGGCGCAAAGGTCTCGACCGCGTTGATGTAGGTGCGGTCGGCACGTTTGCCCCAGGGCGGCAGCGGCCGCTGCGCGGGATCGATATAATTCTGCGGCTTCAATGGTCCGTTGGTCGTCACCTGTGCGACCACATAAGGAATCCACAGCGACGCCGTGAGAATTGCGGTGAAGGCGAGATACTTCAGATCTGTCGACATTGAGTTCTCCCTCTAAAAAACGGTTTCGATGCCTCCTGTGGCGCGATCCTTCAGATGTAAGAATTGCCCGCGTCGTTCGACCGTGACGGGCGCGTCACCCGCCCTTATTCGGATTGATCAGATATTTTTCGCCGGTCGCGCGCTTGCCGTAGACGGCGATGTGCGAGAGCTGCAGCGCCTCCTGCAGCGATACCACCTGGGTGTAATGGCTGGCAAAGGTTGTCTTGAGCTCGGCGACCACCCGCTGGCGCAGCTTTGCTCCCTCGGCCTGTCCAATTTTCATCAGGAACGGAAACAATAGCCAGCCGCCGACACCCCAGGCCATTCCGAAAGCCCTGTTCAACTCGGTAGGGCGAAGGTCGAGGCCGCCATAGATATAGACCTGCTTGTACACGCTCGATCCATAGCGGCTGTAGACCTTGGCCGTCTTGTTGGCGGCAATCTCCATGCAGGTGAGGATTTGACCGGCGAGCTTGCCGCCGCCGATGGCATCGAACGCGATCGTCGCGCCGGTTTCGACCAGCGCATTGGTCAGATCGTCCATGAAGCCGGGCGCGGTGGAATCGCAGATATATTTCGCGCCGATCTTGCGCAGGATGTTGGCCTGCTCTTGGCTGCGCACGATATTGACGAGGCCGATGCCATCCTTGAGGCAGATCTTGTTGAGCATCTGACCGAGATTGGACGCGGCCGCGGTGTGCACGAGCGCCTTGTGGCCCTCGCGCCGCATGGTCTCGGTCATGCCGAGCGCGGTCAGCGGATTGACGAAGCAGGAAGCGCCCTCGGCGGGCGTAATGCCGGCCGGCAGCGGGAGACATTCGGCCACTTTCAGGCAGCGGTACTGCGCGTACATTGCGCCGCCGATCATCGCGACGGTCTTACCCATCAGCGCCTTGGCGGCATCCGACGATCCGGTCTTGACGACAACGCCTGCGCCCTCGTTGCCGACCGGCATCGATTCATCGAGCCGTCCAGCCATGGCTTTCATCGCGGCTTCCGGAACTTTCGCGGTGACAACAGGTGACTCTTTCGTGCCGGATGCCTTGGCCGATGTCATATCGGCGGCGCCGACCAGCAGTCCCAAATCCGACGGATTGATCGGCGCGGCCTCGACGCGCACCACGACTTCGTCGGGGCCGGGTTCAGGCACAGGCACGCTTGCCAGCGATATCTCGAGTTCGCCGCTCTTCTTGATCAGCGAGCGAAGCTGCAGCCCGGTCTTGCTGTCGGCGCTCATCTTCAATCTCCCGTTGGTATTTTTTTTGAAATCGTGACGCGATGTGATTTTACCTTAGCGCCTTCAGCGCTGCCCTGCCCGCATATTTCGCCTGCGTGCCCAGTTCCTGCTCGATGCGCAGCAGCTGATTGTACTTGGCGGTGCGGTCGGAGCGCGCCAGCGAGCCGGTTTTGATCTGGCCGCAATTGGTGGCGACCGCGAGATCGGCGATGGTGGAATCCTCGGTCTCGCCCGAGCGGTGCGACATCACGGCGGTGTAGCCGGCCTTGTAGGCCATCTCGACCGCACTCAGCGTCTCCGTCAGCGTGCCGATCTGGTTGACCTTGACCAGAATGGAATTGGCGCGGCCGAATTTGATGCCGTCGGCAAGCCGCGTCACGTTGGTGACGAACAGATCGTCGCCAACCAGCTGGCATTTGTTGCCGATCAGGTCGGTCAATTCCTTCCAGCCGTCCATATCGTCTTCGGACATGCCGTCTTCGATCGAGACGATTGGATAGCGCGCGGCAAGATCGGCGAGATATTTTGCCTGCTCGGAACGCGAGCGGGTCTTGTTCTCGCCGCCGTA
>JBGQCE010000111.1:0-8531 GCA_041495185.1 Bradyrhizobium sp. | reverse complement strand
GTACGCGCTTTTTCAGCGAGCGCGAACTGCCCTGGTAGACCGGAAACGAAACCGCGACCGTATCCAGGATGACGCGGTCTTCGCGGTCTCCAACGCATGCATCAGGCTTCATGATCTCATAACCAATAGGCTATCCGCGCTCGGTATCGGGAAAACAATAGCACCGTTACGACCAGATTGAGCGCGGTGATCAAGACCACCACCCAAACTGTTTCGATCGACGGCAGGCTGCCGAGCAATGGCCCGCGGACAATTTCGATCAAATGAAAGAATGGATTGCAGTATGCAAGATAGATTCGGGGCCCGAGCAGGTCGGGGGTCCAGAGAATGGGCGTAATGAGAAAAGTGATCTGGGCCAGACTCGTGACGATGCGGGGAACGTCGCGAAACCGCGCAGAAGCCATCCCCAGGGTTACCGTGACCAGCGCGCCGTTCAGCGTGAGCAGCAGAAATCCCGGAATTGCGAGCAGCGCGACCGCGCCGGGCCACATGCCGAAATAGGCGATCACGACAACAAAGATCGGCAGGTCGTGCGCAAAGATGATCGTCTTGCTCCAGATAAAGCGGAAGACATAGAGCAGATAGGGGAGCCGAACCTGCTTGATGTAACTTTCGGCGCCTGAAAACACTTCTCCGGAACCGTGCAGGATGGCGCTGACGAAACCCCAGATCAGAAGTCCGACGCACACATAAGGCATCAGCTCCCGGATCGGCATTTTCAATATCTGCGAATACACAATGCCGAGCGCGACGATTGTGATCGCCGTGTTCGCCGTGAACCAGAACGGCCCGAGCAGGGAACGGCGATACCGATAGAGAATATCGTGCCAGCCCAGCCTGACCCAGAGCGGCCAAAGCGCAATCGTACCGACAAGGTCCATGACGGCGAGCTGCAATCGACCTGGCGGATTTTCTGGTTCGAACAACAGAGAGAAGCCTTTCAACTGAATTTAGCCAACACAGCGACACTCGATACCAGATTATAGCGGCGTCATGCCTGAAGCGACTGCGAATTGACCTCCATCGCCTTGACGCGGCTGTCCTGGGAAGTCAACTTCACATGCATGATCGGCAAGCCGAGACGGCGCGGATCCGCTTTGGCCCGGAAGGGACGGCAGATCCATCCCAGTTCGTACGTGCCTGACGTCGGAACATCGACCCGGATTTCAAGAGTATCAACGCCCGTCGATATGGCATCGTCCGGGATACGTTTGCCGTCGAAATAGAAGCGCAGATCGATTTCATAGGGCAGGCTGCGGACAGGCACGCATTTGATGCGGATCGACTGGCGGCCTGCGTCGACTGCAAGGCGGATCGCCGCCGCGTTTTCGCTCCAGCGAAACGGGTTACCCTGGTATTGCTCCAGGGGATAGAAGCCGGTTTGATCGAGAACGGTTGTGTTGTTGCCAAGCGCGGCAACGGCGCCCGGCATCCGGACGGCCGTCCTGCTCAGGCGCTCGGTCCGCAGGCAGCTCAGCCTCTGATATCGAATCAGCGCCGCGATATACAACCTGAAACGAACCGCGAGCCATTCGCGCGAACCGGCGACCAGGGCCAGCACCGCAATAAGGTGGGTATAGAGCGAGACTGCGACGGCGGCGCCCCGTGCGATGCCATCTCCGGAAATTGCGGGAGAAGCCCAGCGCCCGATCGCATAGATCGCCTGCTTCCATCTGCCGCCCGCTGCGCCTGACGTGATCAGGTCTTGCACGGCTATACGCAAAACCGTTCGCGCCATGTCGCGGTCGAAATTGTCCTGGCCGAACAGCTCGGGTGGGACTTCCTGAAGGGTAACGCCTGGCTCACGCAAATTTTGGCTGAAATAGCGAATTTCGCCTTGCACGAAATCGAGCGTGAAGCTTTTCAGCTCGGCGAAAGAGCCGATGTAGTAGTGGTGCATTCGCGCTTCCGGCAGGAATCCGATCCTGTGACCGTGTTCGAAGTAGCTCGCAGCAAGTGCCCATTCAGAGAAATGTCCGAATTCAGGTTTGAGGCCGCCGCATTCCTCATAGGCTTCCCGGCGCGTCACGAAGCACACGTCGAGAATTTTCCGCCACGGATGGACTATCATGCCGTATTCGGTGTCAGCCTCGTACATATCTGCTTCAGCTTCAGACAATCTGTTGGGACAGAAGCGCATCGACTTGCAGGAAAATCCGGCCCAGCCGGGGTTGACGTGGAGCGCCTGCAAACAGAGATCAAGCACGTCAGGCTCGGGCCAGCAATGCGACTCCGTGAAAAACAGGAACTTGCCGTGAGCGCTTGCCGCGCCGTCGGCACAGAGAGCGATATCGTGCGAATGCTGTGAGTATTCGAGACGGGGTGCGGGGTCCGCAAGCTCGCTCAATTTATCGCGCTCGGGGAAATTCGGAGGCACCACCAGGATGATTTCGAAGTTTTCCCTGTCCAGGGTCTGGGACTGCCAGCCTTGCCAGCAGCGCTCCCATTGGCCGCGGTGATATTCCAGGGGAATGATGACCGAGAACAGCGGCGCGGTCGCCCGGAGTTCTGTCTGAGTGTCCGACATCCCGTTACTATAGGCTCAAAAGGAATATGCCCCGTCAAATTTATTCCACGTCGCGGCAGGTTCGTGGACAGGCGAGCGGAGATATGGAGATATGACGGCTCCGGCGGGAGCCTTGCCGAAACCGGCCCGGGGATGGGTGGCCTGCAGACATGATCCGGCTTGGCGAGTTGCCACCCTCCTCGACTCCCCATAATAAGAAAAGTCATGGCGAGAGTGGCGATCTCCGGTCGATCGTTCATTTTCGCAAAAAAATACGAAGGGTTAAGGGTCACGCCTATGGAAGCTCAGGTCAGCACCGCGTCTGCCCCGGTTGGCAAATGGTCGCCCTCGCGTGGAGCCAGCGACATCGTCAAAAGCATCCATGCGATGCTGCATCCGCGCAATATCGTGCTGGTCGGAGCGACCGACAAACCCGGTAATTACGCCGAGCGCATCTGGAACAACCTGATCAAATATCAGTACGAAGGCGGGCTTTATCCGGTCAATGCCAAACGCGAAACGATCTGGGGCGTCCCCTGCTACAAGGATTTTGCCAGCCTGCCGGACAAGCCCGATCACGTGCTGGTGCTGGTGCCGGCACGCTTTGCGGTTCAGGTGATCCGCGACGCCGCCGCGGCCGGCGCACGCTCGGCGACCATCGTGACCTCAGGCTTCAGCGAATTGCAGGACGATGAAAGCCAGAAGCTCGCCGCCGAGCTGCAACAGGCCATCCGGGAGACCGGGCTTGCGGTCACCGGCCCGAATTGCCTTGGCAATCTGAGCGCCGGCGAAAAGCTGTTCACCAACATCGACGACCGCGTGGTCACGATGGCGGCGGGGCCCGTCGCTATCGCCGGTCAATCCGGCGCGATCGTGATGGCGATCCGCCAGACGCTGGAAGATCGCGGCGTCGGCGTCGGCTACATGGTCACCACCGGAAACGAGGCCGGCCTCGAGACGCCCGATCTGATGAGCTATTTCGCGGCCGATCCCTCCATACACGTGATCGTGGTTTATCTCGAAGGCGTGCGCAACACCAAGGTGTTCCGCGAGGCCTGCAAGGCCGCGCGCGCGGCCGGAAAGCCGGTGATCGCGCTCAAACTCGGTACGTCCGAGGGCGGACGTGCTGCCGCCATGGCGCACACCGGCGCGCTCGCCGGCTCGATCGAGACGTTCGACGCCATCTCGACACGCGAAGGCGTGATCCGCGTGCGCGGTCTCGACGAATTGATCGAGACCACCGAATGCTTCGTTCATGCCGACCTACCAAAGGGCAATCGCATCGCTGCCGTGAGCTTGTCAGGCGGCAAGCGCGGCCTTCTGATCGACGCTTTCTCTTCGGCCGGCCTGAATTTCGCTCCGTTGAGCAAGAGCGCAAATGAAAAACTTGCAAAGATGCTTGGCCCCGGCAGCATCGTCGGCAATCCGCTGGATGCGGGATTCGCTGCCGTCGTCGATCCTTCGGTCTATATGCAGTCGATCAAGATCATGATCGACGATCCCGATACCGACATCGTCATCATCGACGCTGAACTGCCGAAGGCGCCGCACGAATTGCGCGAACGGAATTTGCGTATCGTCAACGAGATGGCTGGCGCCGCCAGCAAGCCGGTCGTCTACATGAGCGCGATGTCGATCGGCTTCACCGAATTTACCAAGGCCTTGCGCCGGTCGCTGCCGCACATCGCCGTCATGCAGGGTCTGGACCGGGCGGTCGGCGCCATCAAGGCGATGATCGATTACGCCTCGCTGCGCAAGGAAGTGCCCGATATCGCATCGAGCTCCTCTTCTTCCGCGCGCGCGACGCTTGAGAAGACGTTGAAGAACGCCACGGGCGCAGCGCTCGACGAGGTCGCGTCGAAGAAGCTGCTGAGGGCATACGGCATTCCGGTGTCGAAGGAAGAGATCGTTCGGACGGCCGCGGACGCGGTGAGGGTCGCAAAGAAAATCGGCTTTCCCGTCGTCGCCAAGGTTGTCAGTGCGGAGATTTTGCACAAATCCGACATCGGCGGGGTGGTGCTGAACCTCAAGCGCGCAGCCGAGGTCAAGAAGGCCTTCAACGACATCACCGCTCGCGTCAAGAAACTGAAGAACAAGCCGAAGCTCGAGGGCATCCTGATCGCGCAGCAGGTCAAGGCCGAGCTCGAGCTTGTCGTAGGCAGCGCGCTCGACGCCGAGATGGGCCCAGTGGTGCTGTTCGGAACCGGTGGTGTCGATATCGAACTGATGAAGGATGTAGCTCTGGCCGGCGCTCCGCTCGACGCGGCCGAGGCCAGGGAATTGATCAGCAGGACCAAGGCCGGGGTGAAAATCAAGGGTTATCGCGGCAAGCCCGCGCTGCATGAGGCTTCCGCCGTGAAGGCCCTTGTCGGGCTGTCCAACCTGATGGCGGACGCCGGCACCCGTATCGCTTCGATCGACGTCAATCCGTTCCTGATCAACACGAAAACCGGCGTCGCCGTCGATGCCCTGATCGTTCTCAACAACGCCGCAGCCAAAAGCGCCGCCGGGCATTGATGCCGAGCGAGCGACGCAGGCAATTCTCCCTTGTCGCCTTGGCGCTGGGCAACTTTGTCGTTGGTCTCAGCATACTTCTGCCAACCGGAATGCTGGCGGAACTTTCCCTTGGCCTTGGTGTCCCCATAGGGACGGTGGGACTGTTGATCAGCCTCGGTGCCGGCGTCGTCTGTGTATCGCCACCGCTCGTGGCATGGATCACAAGCCGCATTGACCGGCGTGTCCTTCTGAGCTCGATTTTACTATGGCTTGCGCTCGGTCACGTGGCTTCCGCGTTCGCGCCAAATTACGCAAGCCTTTTGGTAATCCGCCTGGCGATGCTCGCCTTCGCTGGCGCCTTTACGCCCTTGGCGGCCGGTACCGCGGCCTTATTGGCCTTGGAAAATAAGGCGCGCCTCGGCAATCTCATCGGTACTGCTTGGCTGGGCGCTCGCGATAGCGATTGGATTGCCGCTGGTTACAGTAACCGCGCCGCAGATCGGCTGGCGAGCGACCTACGGCTTTGTTGGCATTCTCGCCGCGTTGGGCTTTCTTGCGCTTCTGGCTGGATTGCCAAAGCAACTTAAGGGGTCACCTGTCATTTTTGCGACATGGCGGGCGGTCGGCCGCAGTCGTCAACTGCTACTGCTATTATTGATCACCAGTCTACTGGCAGCCGGCCAACTCGTCGTCATCGCATTTGTCGGACCATTGTTGACCGAGCTCACGGGCGCGACACCTCGCGGAGTTGCGGTGGTGTTCCTGCTTTTTGGGGTGATGACGCTCGTCGGGAATGTCTGTGCGTCTCAGATTGTTCAGGCGTGGGGCGCGTTCAAAACATCCGCAGTTTTCATCATTTGCATTGTCATAGGCGCCGCACTGTGGGCGTTCGGCGCCGGGATATATCCCTTGATGGCGGCTGGAGCCGCGATCTGGGGTCTCGGGTTTGCCGCCGCAACCGCAATGCAGCAGGTCAGGTTGATTGCAGCGGCTCCGGCGCTGGCAACAGCGTCGGTGACAATCAATAACACGGCGCTGTATCTCGGCCAGGCCATCGGCTCAGGAATAGGCAGCGTCCTGTTCGCCCGAGGAGGACTGAATGCCATGAGCTTCGTGGCCTTGGCCCTGGTTACGTCGTCTTTCGGCGTCTTGTGGCTGACGCGGTTCGCGCCGGAGCGGTTCGGGGTCCGCTTCGATTCCGATACGATTCAACTCTTGGCTCGGGCATTCGATCGAGTCATGGAGCGTTATCCGAAGGACGTGCCGGGTGTGAATGATGAAACGGGCCTGCACTCAGAGCTTGCCCAATTTATCGTCGCTGTGGCCCAAACAGGTGAACTCGACGAAGATCGCCTCGCCGCCAAGGGATATTTGAAGCTGCAGTCACTGCAAGGCAAGACCACCAATATGGACCCGCCATTTGACCAGGGCGATCCGGCTTCGGCCTCATAAATCTCGGACTTGCGGCGAAAATCGGCCACTTCGCCAGCGCTGAGCGCATCGATCGGGAAGTGGTAGCCACGGGCCGCCGGACTTGGCGCTTACAGCATCGGCCTTTCGCTGGTTTTGCTTTGCCCGTACAATCAGGGAATGGCGAAAGGCCCCCAAGCAGGGTAAGTCGCAGCCGGATTTTGCAATGAGAGCGCGGGCAAGCAACCTGATGATCGGAACCACGACGCTTGCGGTGATCGCCGCGGCGTTCGTCGGCTTTCTCGGGTTCAAGAAAATCCAGAGCGTCAGACAGCAGGGTCCGCTTCGCATCGTTTTCGAGGGTTCCGCCACCGGCTTGCGCAAGGGCGGCAGCGTGAACTTCGACGGCGTTCAGGTGGGAGAGGTAAAGTCCCTCAAGCTGGACAATCCTCGCAAGATTGTTGCGCTTGTCATGCTGGATAACAGTGCGCCGATCCGCAAGGACACGGTCGTGGGCCTGCAGTTTCAGGGGCTGACCGGCGTGGCTGCGATATCGCTGACCGGCGGGGCGGCTGCCGCGCCCCCGGCGCCGCTGGACGAGGATGGCATTCCGACCCTGACGGCCGACCTGACCGAGATCGAGTCGATCCGCGATACCCTGCACAACGTCGACCAGGTCCTCGTCGGCAATCAATCGACGATCAAGAATACGCTGCTGAATTTCGAGACCTATACCGCCTCGCTGGCGAGCAAGGGCGATGCGATCGACAGCATCATCCGCAAGGCCGACAATGCTTTCGCGAGCTTCGACAGTGCCATGACAAAGATCGATAACGTGGTGCCGAGCCTCGCGGACGGAAAGGCCGACGAACTGTTTCAGAAGGTGAAAACCATCCGCGAGCTGGCCGAGAGCTTCAATAAGAAGTCCGGCGCGCTGATGGAGGAAGGCCGCCGTTCGCTTGCCGATATCAGCCAGGCCGCCGTCAAGGTGACCCGCAAATTCGATCCGCAAGCGGTTAGCGGCAACAACCCGGCCCCGCCCGGGAAACCGGGCCAAAAGCGGCAATGATCAGCGGCTGATCATCCACGGATGCGCGGTCGGGAAGCTTTTCGCGCCGCCATGGGCAAGCTCGCTCCGAACGAATTCCTGCTGCGGCTGGCAAGGTGCCTTTCAGTCTACGGCAGGCGAATCAAAGCTGCCTTTTGCACAAGCCACAAAAAATGACCCCTTGCACGGTAAACGGTGTCAGTTAGCCTGTTTCTGTGGACGATTCGGCTTCTATGGTTTTTCACGTGAAGGATCGACGCCATTCTCGATCTGTAATGGATTTCGAATCGCCTGGAATGGATCATTGGGTATGACCGTTACGCCCGAGGTAGAGGAAATCGTAAGATTTCTGCGCAGATTTTCCGATCTGATGTCAACCGGACACAACGCGGATCATTTGCTGCGCGCTGCCAACCTTATTGAAACGCTCATCAAGCGCACCGGGGATACGGAAGAATTACTCCAGGAGGAACGAATAAGAAGCGAGAAAAATTTGCATTCGCACAAGTCAGCAGAGATTAACAGCGCCAACCTCGAGAAGGAAATAGCCGAGGTCAAGACGAAGCTGGCAGAGCAGCAGCTAAAGTTGACCGAAGCCATCGTCCGCGCCGCTACGGAGGAGCAACGGCTGTTAGCGCGGGCGGAGCAAGCGGAAGCTCAAATAGCGGCAATTGAAAACGAACTGGCGGAGGCGCGACCCGGTCTTGCCAGCTTTGGCGACGACCATGTGGTTGTACCGACATCCACACTGCGACATGCGGAAACACTGTTTGAAGCGCTCGCCAGAGAGGCAGCCGACGTTGTATCGCAAGCCATGTGCGAGGCCGGCGCGTCCACGCTGGACCGCGCAATACTTGAATCCGCTGCGCAGTCGCTCAACAGGGCTTCCAAACACGCTGCCTGACCTGGGCGATGTCACTCGTGGTGTGCGTTACGAAACCCGTGTGAGCTACGAAGCCTGTGATGGCAAAGCATGGTTGCGCCCGGCAAACGAGCATTTGGGCCGCGCAGAGATTCTAAAGGCAGGCTAAAGCCTCGCTAGGTTTGCCAGGCTCGCGGACAGAATGAAAG
>JBGQCE010000110.1:0-8537 GCA_041495185.1 Bradyrhizobium sp. | reverse complement strand
CACGCTGGAGAGCCAGTCGATGCCGATGCGAATATGGCTGGCTGCTTCCTTGCGGCCGGGAATGTCGAGCTCGCGTCCGCGTGGCGCGCCGGATCCGACGAAGATCGCGTCGTAGTTCTCAGTGAGCAGCTTCTTCAGGCTGTCAATGCGCTGACCGCCTTTGAACTCGATGCCGAGGTTGAGGATGTAGTCGGTTTCCTCGTCGATCACCGAATCCGGCAGGCGGAATTTCGGAATCTGCGTGCGCATCATCCCGCCCGCCTTCGGGTCGGAATCAAATACGGTGCAGTGGTAGCCGAGCGGCGCGAGGTCGCGGGCAACCGTGAGCGAAGCGGGGCCACCGCCGACGATCGCGATACGCTTGCCGTTTTTCGAAGACGGCCGCGGCATGCGGCCTTTGACATCGTCCTTGAAGTCGGCGGCGACGCGCTTCAGCCGGCAGATCGCGACCGGCGTTTCCTCGACGCGGCCGCGGCGGCACGCCGGCTCGCACGGACGATCGCAGGTGCGTCCGAGAATTCCCGGAAACACATTCGATCTCCAATTGATCATGTAAGCGTCGCTATAGCGGCCTTCAGCGATCAAGCGGATGTATTCTGGAACTGGCGTATGCGCGGGACAGGCCCATTGGCAGTCGACCACTTTATGAAAGTAGTCGGGAGCCGAGATATCAGTCGGTTTCATTCCTACCTTGTCCGCGCGATTTCAAGGAAAGCGCGGCCTTATCTTTGCCTAGCGAACGCTCAGGCGGCGTTCTTGTGGTTATTGAATGGGATCATGGGGTTATCTTATTAGAGCCATTCAACTTGATCCACAAAGGCATTTTTGCCTGATCCCGGTTTTCTTAGCCGGAGCATCATAACGTTAATGTCATCGCGCCTTATGTGGCACTGCAACATGCGTCACCGTCGGATTTCACGCATTGATCTGGGACAATGGGATGTCACTCTTTGCGAGGTCCCACATCAGGTTGTAGACGCCCGTTGAAATCACCGCGGATTTGACCGCGGCGCTATCCCCAATGCGCGCGACGACCGCGGAGACCGCGTTCACATCTGTTCCATCGATCAGCGCAAACCAGTCGCCGGCGCCGGGATTGGGCGCCGAAGGATCGTCCGTAATCGGCCTGGACAGCGCCGGATCGCTTTCAATCAGGTGCATGGAGATGATTCGGTCTGATGTACCCGGATCGAGTTTCTCCCGCAGCGCGGCGCGCAGGCTGTCCTCGCCGCCGGCCGCGGGGCGAAGGCGGACGATGCCCAGCGCCGCACCGCGGCCCCGTCCGCGGCTGATCGTGATGCGCGCGACCGCGCGAATCATGTTGCGGAATCGCGCCATGGTTCTGGTGGACCAACCGGTCGGGTTTGCGAGCGCTGTGCGATAGGCCGGGCTGTCGAGGACATCGAATGTCGCGGTGGAGTAGAGGCAGAGATATTTCGGACGGCCTTCATGCGCGACGTAGCGCCGGGCTTCGAGGAAGCCGTCGATGGCGACGCGCTCTTCGAGATGTTCGCGGTCGTACCATCGATTGAAATCGGCCTCGTCCGATGGATCGATGTCCATCGAGGTCAGCAGCATTCCCTTTCCTGCGAGCGGCATTTTACGATGATCCTTATCCGGTAATTTTGGAAGCCATATCTGCGATCGCCTTCATCACCGCATTCCTGACGCCGGGATCGTACAGCGAGTGGCCGGCGCCTTCGACGAAGCTGACCTCTGAGAGAGGCCACACGGCGTCAAGCGCATGCGACGTCGCCGGCGGACAAAGGAGATCGTGGCGGCCCTGGACGATGATGCCCGGGATTCCCTTGAGCTTTCCGGCTTCCGCCAGAAGCTGACCCGGTTTCATGAAGCAATCGTTCTGGAAATAATGCGCTTCCATGAATGGCGTGGCGGGCAGGGCGCGTGAAGCGCCGAGCGAAGCGAGATCGAGCCGGACACGTCCCGACGCGTGTTCGGAAAGTATCCGTTCGGTGTCATGCCAGGCGCGGGCGGCAGGGCCGTGCACCGCGGGATCGGGATCGAGAATACGGCGCCAATAGGCATCGAGCGGCTGCGCGCGCTCTTCAGGCGGCAACACGCTGAGAAAATCGTCGCTGAGACCGGGATAGAAGCGCGGCAGCACATCGGCAAAGGCGCTCTCGAGCTCGGGGCGGGTGCCGAGAAAGGTCGCGCGCAAAACGATGCCGCTGACCCTTTGCGGATGCGCCTGCGCATAGGCCAGCGCCAGGGTCGCGCCCCAGGAGCCGCCGACAATCATCCAGCGTGTGAAGCCGAATTTCTCGCGGATCGTTTCCATATCCGCGATCAGATGCGGCAGCGTATTATCCTCGCGGCGGCCCTTGGGGCGGCTTCGTCCGGCGCCGCGCTGATCGAACAAGATCGCATGGAAGCGCTCGGGATCGAACAGCCGCCGGTGATCGGGCTGGCAGCCGCTGCCGGGCCCGCCATGCAGATAGACCGCCGGGATGCCGTCCGCGCGGCCGACGCTTTCGACGTAAATCTCGTGACCGTTGCCGACCGGCAGCAGTTGCGACGTTAACGGCGCGAACGGATCGGAACGGTTGCCACTGGTTTTTCCCGCGTCGGCGTCAGGCGCCATGGTCGCTGCCCGTCTCCAGCGTACCCCCGGCAAAATTCCGATAGAGGAAACGGTTGTTGTCGGCTGCAGCTTCCGACGCGGCCAGTTTGAAGATCTGCTCATGCAGCGGCGACAGCGCACAGGCCGGGTCGGTATTGCCGGCATCGCCGGTCAGCGCGAAGGCCTGGCAGCGGCAACCGCCGAAGTCGACTTCCCTGAACTCGCAGCTTTTGCACGGTTCCGGCATCCAGCCGGTGCCTCGATAGCGATTGAAGGCCTCGGAGTTCTGCCAGATCCAGGCGATCGAATGATTTGATCGCACGGACAAGAATTCGAGCCCGGTAATGGTTTCGGCGGCATGGCAGGGCAGGATCTTACCCGCGGGCGAAATGTTGAAGAACTGCCGGCCCCAGCCGCCCATGCATTTCTTCGGCCGCAGCGCGTAATAGTCCGGCACCACATAGTCGATGGCGAGTGTGCCTTTCAGCCGCGCCTGCGCTTCCTCGACGATGCGGCTGGTCTCCTCGATCTGCTCGACGGTCGGCATCAACGCCGCGCGGTTCTTCAGCGCCCAGCCGTAATACTGCACATTGGCTACCTCCAGCCGGTCGGCGTCGAGATCGACCGCCATCTGGATGATATCCGGCAGCTGGAACAGGTTCTGGCGATGCATCACCGCATTGACCGTCAGCGGCAAATCCAGTTCGCGCGTCCACTTCGCGACTTCGATCTTCTTTTCGTGTGCGTGCTTGAAGCCGGCAACCCTGTCGGCGACGACGGGTTCGTTGCCCTGAAAACTGATCTGCACATGACACAGCCCGGCATCGGCCAGCGCAGAAAGTTTTTCGCGCGTCAGCAGCACGGCTGATGTGATGAGGTTGGAGTACAGCCCGACATCGCTGGCATGCTGCACCAGTTCGACCAGATCCTTGCGCGCGGTGGGCTCGCCGCCGGAGAAATGGATTTGCAGCACGCCGATTTCGGCCAACTCAGCGAGGACCTTTTTCCATTCCTCGGTCGTTAGTTCACTGCCGCCGCGATCGAGCTCCACCGGGTTGGAACAATAGGGGCACTGTAGCGGACAGCGATGCGTCAGTTCGGCGAGCACTGCGAGCGGTATCCCAAATGTCTCCGCCGTCGAGCCGCGCGCCTCCAGCACCGCGAGCCCATCAGAGGGGTCGCTGGCCGCAGCGCCGGCATCGGTTAGCGTCGGGCTCATGAGGTCTTCTCGCGCGCTTCGGTGAGAAATCCCTTGTCGGCAAGGTCTTGCAGCATGGCGATGACGTCGGTTGAGATCGCGCTACGTTCGGCGGCGTATTTTTCAGCGAGCTGATCGATCATCGCTTCGACGCTGCGGACGCCGTCGCAGAGCTGAAGCACTTCCACCGCGATCTCGTCCGGCGCCAGCACGCGCTCCGGCGCCAGGATGACCCAGACCTGCCGCGTCTCATCGAATTTCAGCCTGGCGTGTCGCGGCAATATTGGCCGGCTCGCCTCGTTGACACGGATGTTGCGGCTGGCTGCCATCGATTTCTTTCGGTTCGCCTTTATTTTTCCTTGGGCACGAACGCGCCCGGCGGTATGTGGCCTTCGACATAGGCATGATACAGCGCGTCGAGCTGAACCCATAGTACATTGGTCTTGAAAAGCAGCGCATTGCAGACCGCCTCGCGCTCCGAAGGCGTTTTGGCATGGGTTTTGACGTAGCCGAGCGCGAAATTGGCGTCGCGCGGCGCCTGCGTCAGCCGCCGGCTGAAATAGCTCATGATATCGGGATTGACGAAATCGTAATGCGCCAGCATTCCCGAGATCCGTTCTTCATGCAGGTTCGGCGCGAACAGTTCGGTCAGCGAAGAGGCGATGGCCTCCAGCGGGGTCTTGTCGCGGCAGAAATGCACATAGGCCTCGACCGCGAAGCGGGTCGCGGGAAGGATGCCTTCGGTGGATTCCACGTAAGCGCTGTCGAGCCCGAGGCCTTCGGTCAGCTTCAGCCAGCGCTCGATGCCGCCTTCGATGCCGAGATCGCCGTCATGGTCTTCTATTCTGTGCCGCCATTCGAGCCGGATGCCGCGATCGCGGAAGCGCGAGATCACCACCGCGTCCTTGATCGGTATCGTGCTCTGGTAATAGTAGCGGTTCAGCGCCCAGGCCTGCACCTGTCCCTTGTTCAGCTTGCCGCCGTGCAGCAGCCGGTGAAACGGATGCAGATTGTGATAGCGCACAGCCCCGATATGGCGAAGCGCCGCCTCCAGTTCTTCGGCGCTGTGTAAGGGCGCGCTGTTGCCGCGCGAAAAGGCCGTCATCCCGTCGGGGGTCATCGCGTTCAAAGGGTAATCTCCGTTCCGTCAGTGGGAATTTGCCAGCCCGCGCGCTCGGCTATCTTGCGCTCGGGCGAGGCGCGCAGCAGTGCCGGGTTGGAATTGTTGATATGCAGAAATATCTTCCTGCCGATGTCGAGATCGGCAAGGGCCGCGATCGCGCCGGTATCGCCCGACATTGCAATATGCCCCATGTCTTGCCCGGTCTTGTGGCCGAGGCCGGCCGCGATCAACTCGTCGTTGCGCCACACCGTGCCATCGAAGAAGATCAGGGGCGCGCCGGCAAGCCGGGACTTGAGATCGTCGGTGACTGCAGCGCAGGCGGCGAGAAAATAGAAATATTTGCCTGTCGCCTTATCGCCGATTCTTAATCCAAGCGTGTCGCCCTCCCCAGTGTCTCCGCCGGGGTGAGTCTTGCCTTCGAGATACCATGCGCTCTTGCCGGGAACGGCGAACGGCAAAATCTCGATCCCGGACGGCGCGCCATCGGGCAGCGGCGGCTCGAACGCTCTGTCCACCTCGATCGGCTGGCGCCGCACATTCTTCTCGTTCAGCACATTGAAGATGCTGTTGGACTTCAGGATCGATAGCACCTTGGCGTGCGCATAGATCGTGAAGGGCCAGCCTTCGCGCATCGACAGCAGGCCTGCGACCGCATCGACTTCGCCGTTGGTCAGGATGACGCCCGAGATCGGGCTGTGACGAAGTTTTCCAACCCTGGGATGAAGCTGGGGCGTCGCGGTCAATTGCTGGCGCAGATCGGGAGACGCGTTGATCAGAAACCAGTGCTCGCCGTCGGCGCTGACCGCGATCGAGGCCTGGGTGCTCCTGAGTTCGGGATGTTCCGTTCGCGCTGTCCGGCAAACCGGACATCCGCAATTCCACTGCGGAACGCCACCACCTGCCGCGGCGCCCAGGACGACGACGCGAAGCATGATCCGTCTCCTGGATATTCAAACGCTTGGATACAAACGTTACGAGGTGGACACCGGCTTGTGACATAGCTCCGCAATCGGGAACTTGTCAGGCCCAGGTCCACCTGCGCTAAACGTATAGGGATCGCTGCCGCTTACTTGCGGGCGGCGCACGCATACATGTTGATTTCCATGCCGACCGGCACTTCGACAATCTTTGGGGTCTTCCAGGCCATTATGGCTCTCCTTGTGAAACCGGACGAACTCCGCCCTCCCCGATAAACTACTTGGGAATGAAAAGTTCGCCAGTGAAATCTTTGGTCTTAAACCCCCATGGCCTTTTTGTTGCATCGCAAAAGGAATTCACTTTTTTGTGCGGCCCTGACGCCAAACCAAAGGCGGATCAATAGCTTCATAGTCGCTCGCATCAATCCGGGTGCTGAGCCCGGTGCGACGTCGTCAGGCGAATTCCCGATAAAGAACTTGTGAGAAGTCGCCGGTTCCCGACAACCCGAAGTGGATTTCGACTCATGCCGCGGTATTTCTTCAACACACGTATCGGCGATCAGTTGATCCCCGATCCCGAAGGCGAAGAGCTGCGCGACCCCGATCGTGCATGGGAAATTGCACGGGTCATGATCCGGGAATTGCTGAAGACCGAAGGCGCCGAAGGCGGCCTTTTGAATGCGACCCTCGAAGTGACTGACGATGAAGGCGAGATCGTGCTGGAGTTTCCGTTCGCTGAAGCGATCCTCGACCTCTCGGACGAACCGGTCACAAAACATTGACACTACGCGCCGTCATTCCGGGTTCATCGCTGCGCGATGCCCTCAGATGTGCAATTGCACATCGGGGAATGACGGGCTTGGCGGTCGACAACCATTGCTGCGCAGCGCTACAAGATCAGCATTCAAGCGGAGTTAGCTATGCAGGATCTCTGGCGTCTGTCGGCAACCGATATTGCTGCCCTGATAGGATCGAAAAAGGTTTCGGCGAAAGAGGCGGCTTCCGCCGCACTCGCCCGGCTTGATGCGGTCAACCCGTCAATCAACGCCGTCGTCGATCACCGTCCGGAAGAGGTGCTGGCGCAGGCCGCTTCTGTCGACGCGGCAATCGCGCGCAACGAAGACGTTGGCCCGCTGGCGGGCGTGCCGGTCACCGTCAAGGTCAATATCGACCAGCAGGGGTTCGCCACCACCAACGGTCTTAAATTGCAGCGCGACGTCATCGCTGCGACCAATAGTCCCGTGATCGACAATCTGCGCAAAGCGGGCGCCGTCATTCTCGGGCGCACCAACTGCCCGGCGTTTTCTTATCGCTGGTTCACCACCAACCTGATCCATGGCGACACCAAGAATCCGCGCGACCCCGGCATCACCCCGGGAGGCTCGTCCGGCGGGGCAGGGGCGGCGGTCGCCGCCGGGATCGGGCATATCGCGCACGGTACCGATATCGCGGGATCGATCCGCTATCCCGCCTATGCCTGCGGCGTTCATGGCCTGCGGCCGACCGTCGGCCGTATCCCGGGCTTCAATGCCGCGTTGCCCGAGCGCACCATCGGGCCGCAGATCTCTGCGGTATCCGGTCCGCTGGCGCGTACCATTGGCGATCTCAGGATTGCGCTTAAGGCGATGTCCGGAAAAGACGTCCGCGATCCCTGGTGGGTGCCGGCGCCGCTGGAAGGACCGGCGATGCCCAAGCGCGCTGCGCTGTGTCTTCAGCCGGACGGTCTGGAGACATCGGCTGAAGTGAAAGCGGCGGTTGCAGATGCCGGCAAGCGTCTGCAGCGCGCCGGATGGGTGGTCGAGGAGGTCGAGACGCCGCCGCTGCGTGAGGCCGCGGACCTCCAGACCAAGTTGTGGCTCGGCGACGGCTATGAAGCGCAGCTCGCCGCTGCCGAGCGCGAAGGCGATCCCGGCGCGCTCGCCTGCCTGCGCGGCAACCGGGCCAAGGTTTTTCCGTTCGACGCGGCCGCGTTCTCGAAAGCACTGACCAGAAGGGCGACACTGACGCGCGAATGGCTGCAGTTCTTCGAGACCTATTCGGTGCTCTTGATACCGGTATCGGGCGAACTGCCATTCGCCGACGGCCTCGACATGCGCGACGAGTCTTCGTTTGCCCGGGTGTGGCGGGCGCAGCTAACGCAAATTGCTATTCCCTTCATGGGGCTGCCTGCGCTAACGGTCTCCACCGGATTGGTGGGACGAGTTCCCGTCGGTGTTCAGGTCGTCTCCACGCGTTACCGCGAGGATCTGTGCCTGCTTGCGGGCGAAGCGATCGAAGCGGGCGGAACGCCATCGGCGCCGATCGATCCCGTCCGCTAGATCATTCCGGAAGGGCTTGAAAGAAGCACAATGGCTGGCATTTACGATTTCACGGCAAAGTCGCTTGCCGGCGAGGACGTATCCCTGAAGCGGTTCGAGGGTCAGGTTTTGCTGATCGTCAATACCGCGAGCGCCTGCGGTTTCACCCCGCAATATAAAGGCCTCGAAGCGCTGCATCGGCAACTTTCCCCGCGTGGCTTTTCGGTGCTCGGATTTCCCTGCAACCAGTTCGGAAGCCAGGAGCCCGGCGACGCCGGGCAGATCGAGCAGTTCTGCGCCAGCAATTATGCCATCACCTTTCCGATGTTTTCCAAAATCGATGTCAATGGCGGCAATGCGCACCCGCTGTATCGATATTTGACGAGTGCGAAGTCCGGGCTGCTCGGCCCGTCGATCAAAT